>DATISV010000248.1:0-13275 GCA_035468505.1 Luteolibacter sp.
TCCGCCGGCAAGCAGGACGCGGCGCGGGGCGCTGCCGCCGTGCTGGCTGCGGAAATAGTTGGTGGTGCGGGCGATTTCCGCCGGCAGGCGGCTGAGCGCGTTGCGGATGACCATGGCCAGCGCCGCGACGGCTTCCTCAAGCTGCTCGGTGTGGCCGCCACCGAGAGCGACCAGGCCGTTGGCGATCTTCTGATGCTCCGCTTCGGCGAAGGAAACGTTGTATTCCTTGGCGATGGCGGCGGTGATGGCGGCTCCCCCGATGGGAATGCTGCGGGTAAAGAAGCGACCGCCTTCGATGTAGAGCAGGTTGCTGGTCTTGGCACCGATGTCGATGAGCAGGACCGGCTCCTCCAGCTGACCGTAGGTCGAGCGGAAGGCGTTGTAGATGGCCATCGGCGCGATGTCCACCTCGGCGGTGCCGAGGCCGGAGTCGTTCACGGCGGCGTTGATCTCATCGAGCGAGTCGCTCTTGATGGCCACCAGCACCACTTCCTTTTCGGACACGCCATCGATGAGTTCGTAGTCCCAGACGACTTCCTGCAGCGGGAACGGGACATGCTGCTGGGCCTCGAAGGTGACAAGCTGCTCGATGTTGTCGTCCTGCAGCGGCGGCAGTTTGACGAAGCGGGTGAAAACCGCCTGGCCGGAAATCGCGTAGCGGGCCTTCACCTTGCCGACCTTGAGCCGGCCGGCGAGATCGTTGACGGCCACCCGCGTCTGGGAAATACGCGAGGCGTCCATTGCGGGGTCCGCGGAGATTGTCTCGGAATCGTATGCCTTGAGGAGCAGGCCGCCGCTTTTCGAAACTTCGAAAACGGCCATGCTGATGCGTTGGGAACCGATGTTGATTGCGACGCTCGTCGGGGTGTCGGCCATGGTTGGGTGGTTGAGAAATGATGAAATGGGATGGCAAGCCGGATGTCAGCGGGTGATGCGCGGATCGAGCACTTCGGCGTAACGGTCCCACCACATGTGGGCGAAGGGAGTCTCGATCTTGCTGAGCAACGGCACCGCGTTGGTGCGGGAAATCTTGTCCGACGGCGCGTTCCACCATCCCGGCTGGAACCGGGTGGTGTCTTCGGCGACCTTGACGCCATTGATAAGGATCTCGAAACCCACGGCCTCCACCGAGCGCTTGCCGGCGCGGTCGGAGCCGGTGAGACGCTTGAGCGAGGCCGGCGAAAGATACACCGAGCAGTAAACCTCTTCTTCAAGCGGGACGTTGACGTGCTCGATGTCGCGGGTGAGCAGCAGGATTTGTCCGGAACGCTCGGGATTTTTCACCGCCACGAACCATTTCACGGTCATGCGGTCGCAGGTCATCGATTTCGGCTCGGGCCGCATCGAGATTTTGACCTTGGTTTCGATCTCCAGCCACTCCTTGGGCTTGAAGCCTTTTTGTTTGCCGCCGGAGAATTGCGGCGACTCGAGGTCGTCGAATGTGGGTTTATCGGCGACGGCCTTGGCCGCCTGCGCGTCGGCGCTGGGCGTGAAGACACAGGAGAGCGCTGCGAATGAAGCGATGGATAGAATGTTGCGAAGTGATGCGTTCATTTCAGACGGGGTTGTTTTGAAAGACCCTAGGAGATCGGATTTCGGGTTGACCAGAGAAAATCCCGGTTCGATGGAATTTTTTAAAGCGCCTCGCGAGCATTCGAATCTTGACACCGATGGGGCATTGACGCTTGCCGGCCGGATACCCATCACTCCGCCATGTCACGCGTGGAATTTCCCATGACACCCGGCCGGCGCCTCGTGGTCGGCGGATTCGCCGGCACGGACGACTTGCTCGCCGCCACGGCGGAGTCCGTGCCCGAACAATGCGATGTGACGGAAATCCGGCTGGATCTCATTGCGGGCGACGCCCGGCCCGGCGCGCCGGCGCCGTGGAGACACCTCCGCGAGCTGCCGCTGCTCTTCACCGCCCGCCGCGGCGAGGAGGGCGGGCATGGGGCGCTGGACGCGGAAACCCGCATGCGACTGCTGGAAATGGCGCTCGATGATGCCGCGTGCATCGATGTGGAGGCCGCCTCCATCGACGAATTCCAGAGCCTGTTAGAATCTGTTAGGGAACACGGACTGCCGTGGGTGGCCTCGTTCCACGACTTCGAAAAACTGCCCGAATCCCCAGTGCTGGAGTCGAAAGCCAGGCTGGCGCGCGAAGCGGGTGCCGCCGTGTTCAAGGTGGCGGCCTGGCTCCATTCGCCGGACGATCTCGCACGGCTGGCGGATTTCCAGTTGGGCGACCACGGAATCCCGGTCGCCACCATGGGCATGGGGCCGCTGGCACCGGTCTCGCGGCTGCTGTGCGCCCAGTGCGGCAGCGTGTTGAACTACGGTTATCTCGGCGACAGGCCGACCGCGCCCGGCCAGCGGAGCGCGGGCTTCCTCAGCCAGGCGATCGGTCGACTGGAACCTTTCCCGGGATGAACCGCGGCGATCCGCCGGCGCTCACTTCTCCGGTGCGGCCGGTACGATCAGGGTGGGCACCGCGGCCTTGCGGACCATGCCTTCCGCCACGCTGCCTAACAGAAGCGAGGCGATCGCGCCGTGGCCGTGGGAACCGAGCACCACGAAATCGGCGCCGGTTTCCTTGATGTAATCCAGCAGCGCGTGCAGCGGGCTGCCCTCGGCGACCTGGCTGGTGGAATCCGGCAGATCGGCTTTCACCTGCGCGTGCAGTTCGTCCAGCTTGGCGACCGCGCGGCGCTTGGCTTCCTCCTGATAGGCGTGAAGCGCGGGAAACTCGTCCGGAGTGAACCCGTAGGCGGTGTAACTGGGCTCGGGCTCGACGACATGGAACAGGCACAGCCTGGCCGAGAATGCCCGGGCGATCTGACAGGCCATATCCAACACGCCGGGTGTGGCGTTGGAGAAATCGACTGCGACTACAATGGTTTTCATGACAACTCATGCAACCACGGCGCCCCCCGGATTGCAACGACCAATCGTGTGCGCGGCGAAGCATCGGGCGGGTGTTTTTCACCGGCGTCACGCTCTTTTCCACTGGCCATGCGGGCCGCTCGAACCCACAGTGCGGCCAACGATCCGCATCCCCGCGATCCGCCAGTCAAACCACACCCGCCATGCTCTCCGAACACCACGACATCAGCCACGAATTCCCCGAACACCACCGTCTCATCGCGACACTCCGCGCAAGCGACACGCAATTCGACGCGCTGGTGGCCAAGCACGACTATCTGGATGACGAAATCCGCCAGCTTGAGGAACGGCAGTCGCCCATCTCTGACTCCGAGATCGAAAAACTGAAATTCGAGCGGGCCGCCCTCAAGGATCGCATCTATCAGGCGCTGCGCCAGACCGGTGCCGGAGCTTGAGCCGCCACAGCTGCCGGCCGATGGGAAATTTTTTAGGAAAATTTCCCGGATTTTTAAAATTTCTTTACAATCAAGGGCGGGCTCGATTAAGGGACGGGCGCTGTCCCCATGAAATCACACCCTAGCACCCGAATGGTCGGGCTGCTCTGCGCCGCCGCATTGGCGTCGTGCGCAAGCAAGCCCGAATCCACCCGCCTGCCCGTCGCGGCCAGTCTCCAGCCGGACACATCGATGAACGGCCGTGTGTTCGAAGCCGTGAACGCCTACCGCCGCGGCCAGGGCGCGGGCACGCTGCAACGCCACGCCGGCCTCGACCGCCTGGCGCTCAAGCACAGCGAATACCTGCGCAAACACCGCGGCACGTTCTCCATCTACGGCAAAAACGTCAGTCACCACGGCTTTGACGGCCGCGCCGCGCTGGCACAACGGAATTACCAGATGCTCAGCATCAGCGAAAACGTGGCCGCCGCCTACGGCCCGGGATCCAACGCGCCATCCGCGCTGCTAGACCTCTGGCGCGGTTCCAAGGACCACCACAAGAATATGACCGATGAATGGACCCACACCGGCGTGGGCGTGGTGGTGGATTCCGACGGCACGGTGTTCGCCACCCAGCTTTTCGCCACGCGCGACTATTCCCAGATGGCGTTCCGCGAACGGATGAATCAATTCTGAGGCGTGCCCGATCTCTCGCTCGAACTCGCACTGCATGCCCGCGGCCTCGCGCGCATCGCCGGCGTGGACGAGGCCGGCCGCGGACCTCTCGCCGGACCGGTGGCCGCCGCAGCCGTGATCCTGCCGCGCGGCTATTGCAGTGCCGGCCTCGACGATTCGAAAAAACTCTCCGCCTCGAAGCGCGAGGTCCTCTATCGGAAAATCACGGAGGATCCGCAGGTCGTCTGGACGGTCGCTGCGGCGGATTGCGCGGAGATCGACCGCCTCAACATCCTGCGCGCCACCCATCTGGCGATGCGCCGCGCGGTGGAGGCGCTGGTTCCATCTCCCGACCACTGTCTGATAGACGGCCTGCCGGTGCCGGGTTTTCCCCTGCCCCACGACGCGGTGGTCAAGGGCGATGGCAGGTCGCTCTCGATCGCCGCGGCCAGCATCATCGCCAAGGTCACACGGGACCGGATCATGCGGGAAATCGACCGCGAGTTTCCGCAATTCGGCTTTGCCCGCCACCAGGGATATGGCACCAAGGAACACCTTGAAGCGCTTCGGATTCACGGCCCTTGCCGCCATCATCGCCGCTCGTTTCAGCCGGTGTCTCAACTCACCCTGCCGCTTGACGGCGCGTGACGGCAGCCCGCGAGACCGTGCATGGATCGGCCGCTACGGCGAGAAAACCGCCGCGCATTTCCTGCGCGCCCGCGGATGCGGAATCCTCGCCCGCAACTTCAAAGGCCCGCATGGCGGCGAGGTGGACATCGTGGCGCGCCACGGAAAACTGCTGCTCTTCGTGGAAGTGAAAACCCGCCGCGGCAATCCGCGCATCCGGCCGCTCGACGCGGTGGACAAGTCCAAACAACAACTCATCGGGCGCGGCGCCAACGCCTGGCTCAAACGCCTCGGCACCCGCAACCTGCCGTGGCGCTTCGACGTGGTGGAGGTGTGGCTGGCCGACGGCGAGAAACCGCGCGTCAACCACGTCCGCGACGCGTTCTAACAAAACAGTGAAGCCGCTTGCCAGCCGGGCCGGGGGAGCGCAATTTCCAACGCATCACGCATGGACTCAACGAAGGCATCGATGGCATGGCTGGCTCGGCGCGACGGAAGCCTGCTGTTAGGCCACGGTCCGTTCACCGCGGCGGCGGAAGCTCCCGCCGGTGGAGTCGCCTTCCACGTGAGCGATTTCGCGCTGGAGGAGAAGAACCCATGGCGGGTGCCGGCGCGCTGGGAACGGCTCGATGCCGCGGATTTTCCGGCCCGCTTCCCGGACGCCCCGGCGGGGGACTGCGAATTCCAAGTGCCGGACGCCACCCCGTTCTCCGGAGTTTTCCAGGAAGTGATGGCCTGCATCCACGCCGGGGTTTTCGAGAAAACCGTGCCCGTCGTGACCGAGGATGGGCGCTCGCCGTCTCCGCCGGAGCTTCTCGTGCCGTCCGCGATGGCCGCCCACCGGCCGCCGCTGATGTCATATGGCTGGGTGGAACAAGACCGCGGTTTCGCGGGAGCGACGCCCGAGTTGCTGTTCTCGCTATGCGATGGTCACTTGGAAACCATGGCGCTCGCCGGCACCGCCCGCAGCGAGGACCGCGATGTCTTCGCCGTGGACGAAAAGGAAATCCGCGAGCACGAATACGTGGCCCAGTCATTGATGGCGAAACTCGTGGATCTCGGCACCCCGGAGCGATCGCTCCGGGAAATCCTCGATCTCGGCGGCATCGTCCATTTCCTCACGCCGCTGCACATGGATCTGGCGGGCCTCGTCACCCCGGCGGATCTTGTCAAGCGCCTGCATCCCACGCCGGCGCTGGGACCGCTGCCCCGCAACGAAATCACGATGCGCAAACTGATGGAATGGCGGCGGCGCCTTGGCTGCCCGGCCGAGTTCGGCGCGCCCTTCGGCGTGCTCGACCACGGACGCTTCGACGCCGTCGTCGCCATCCGCGGCGTGTGGTGGCAGGCAAACCGCATCCGCATTCCGTCCGGATGCGGCATCATCGAGGCCAGCCGGCTCGTCAACGAGTGGCGGGAACTGCGGCTCAAACGGGAAGCGGTGAAGGAATTCCTGACCTGCCGGCAGCGCCAGCACATCCCCCGGATGGGTGGTTGACCGGAAACAAATCCGGAATATACGTTCCGACTCCGGCGCGAACCTGAACCAGATCGCTCTAACAACCGTGGACAGCTCCATATCAGCAGGAAGTTTCGAGGGCTTCAGTTGGATCCGCCCTCACGGCAAGGGATCGTTCATGAACAGCCCGGCCCTGAAGGCATATTGCGACAGCCGGGTGGCGGCGGGTGAAAGCCTGCTGGTGGTGGATCTTGCCGATTGCGCCGGCATGGACTCCACTTTCATGGGCACGCTCGCCGGAACCGCCGCCCGGCTTTCCGCCATCGACGGCGGCCGTCTCCACATCGCCGAGCCCGGAGAACGCAACCGCAGATCGCTCGAAGACCTGGGCCTCGATTTCCTGATGGACATCGATCCACCATCCGCACCGTGGCGCGGCAACATCGAGTCCATCCGCGACCGGCTGCAGCCGCTTCACCAATTGCCGGACCTCGGACGCCTCCAGCGCACCCGTCATGTGCTCGAGGCCCATCAGACGCTCTCCGGCATCACCCCGAAAAACGCCAGCGGATTCGCCGGAGTCGTTGGCACCCTCAAGGAAGAGCTTTCCAAAAAAGAGAGACTGGCAAACGAAGGTGGCGGCGCGTAAGGAAACCGCCAGCCGTCCTTCCACAGATGCCGCCTTTCCCCTTCATGCCCGATCCGACACTCATCGGGCTGCTCGTTTCTCTCGCCGCCGCCGCCGCATTGTTGCTGGCACTGCAAAACCAGCGGCGGAGAAACAAGCGCATCCGCACCCGCTTCAACGAATTCGAGGGCGAAGAGCAGCGCATGTTCTCATTCCTCCACGACCTCGGCGAGGCCATCGGGAACGAGCCTTCCGCCACCGCGCTCTCGCGCATCATCGTGGAAGGCATCGACAAGGTGGTCAAAGCGCGCGGCGGCGCCGTTTATTTCCTGGGAGACGACCAATCGTATCTCCATCCATCCTACATCTCGGAGGATTGCCCGCCGCTCATCGGCATCCCGGTGGAAATCCGCAGAAAAGCCGCGCGCGACCCCAGGGCGCTGGAAAGCCACCTGCGGCTGGCGCGAGTGGCCGCGGACGAGGGCATCATCGGACACTGTCTCGCCGTCGGCGAGGCCATCCATGTCGGCGATGTGAAAAGCCATCCCGCATTCAGGGACGCCTTCACCGCCTACACGGACGATGTTTCCGCCCTGCTCTCTCCCCTGCGGCACGCCGGCAGGGACCTCGGAGTGCTGGTCGTCGCCAGACGGCACGCGGACGGCAGGTTCAACGAGAACGACTTCGCCGTCTTCCGCTCCGCCGCGGAACAATCGTCCTTCGCCATCGGCAACGCGCGCATCCACCGCGAGGCCCACGAGATGCGCCTGATGGAAAGCGAACTCCAGAACGCGCGCGAAGTCCAGCGGGTGCTGCTGCCGCAGGGTGAACCGATGGTTCCGGGTTTCCGCATCAGCGGCACCAACCTGCCCGCCCGCATCATCAGCGGCGATTATTTCGACTACATCGATCTCGGCGGTCACAAGCACGGAATCGCCATCGCCGATGTCTCGGGCAAAGGGGTCTCCGCGGGACTGCTGATGGCGATGTGCCGCAGTGTCCTGCGCTCGGTGGCCCCCACCCGCGACTCCCCCACCGAGGCGCTCGCCGCCGTGAACCGGCTGCTCTATCCGGACATCCGCGAGGACATGTTCATCAGCATGGCCTATGGCATTCTGGACACCTTGGATGGCTCCCTGACTCTGGCACGCGCCGGTCACGACCCCGCGCTGCTTTTCCGCAGGCAAACCGGCAAGGTGGAACTCCTCCGCTCGCCCGGCCTCGCGCTGGGAGTGGATGCGGGCCCGGTACTTGAACGCGTCACACGCGACCAACGGATCGAACTTTTTCCCGGCGACTGCGTGCTTTTCTATACCGACGGCGTCCGCGAGGCCACCAATGGGGAAGACGAGGAATTCGGCATGGAGCGCATGGCCGAATCCTTCCGCCTGGCCGCACCGCTGGGCGCCGAAGCCGTAGTCACCCGCCTGCAGGACGAGTTGTTGCACTTCACCGGCGAAGGCCCTAAGATGGACGATATCACCATGGTGGCTGTGGAGCGCAAAAAATAGCGCCTTGCAGGAACCGGCACCCTCCTCCGGCATTCCCCCGTGATGGCGTAATTTCCGGAACCACGCATTCGTGGCACCTTCACACAGTCACCCGCCTCGAATGCTCCTCCACCACGTCATATCACATTATTGTCAAATTAGCTTAAATGATTGAAAAAACCGGGAAACCTCAATAAGTAACCCGTCGTCGCCCCGCTTGCCGTAAAATATGCCGACGGCCCCAGCGGGACTCCACCCTCTCCCCCCCCTCCGGCTGGCATCTACAGCAGGCCTGTAGAAGCTACTGCAATGCCCGGATATTACAGCTTGACTCGATTTCACGTGTTTGGTCTTATCGCCCTTAGCGATAAACGACCAAAGGCGGCAGCGTTCCAGATCGCGGAATCCTCATCGCCAAAAACATGATCGCCACACTCTCAAAACAGATCCCCTCCCTACTCAAGATCCGATAAATCCCCCCAACCCCCCTGCCCCCCCACCCCCCATGAGTCCCACATCATCTGTGAGGACGCGCAACGCGTCTCTCCGAAACTGTCCCTCCTCCAGAACTGCAAACCGTCGCGCCGCGGCGGATTCGATCGCCATACCACCTTCATGCGTTACATGGAAACGCCTGATGGACATCGCCCTGATTCTGCTGGCGCTCCCCGTGATCCTGCCCCTGATGGGACTTGTCACACTCTGGATCAAACTCGTCTCACGCGGACCCGTGATCTACCGCCAGATCCGCATCGGCCGCGATGGCCGTCCGTTCACACTCTTCAAGTTCCGCACCATGCATGCGAACGCGGATACCGCCAATCACATCAGGCACTTCGACAATCTCGTGCAACACAACCGGCCGATGGTCAAAATGGATTTGCTCTGCGATTCGCGGCTGATTCCCGGAGGTTGCCTCTTGCGTGCCGCCGGCATTGATGAACTGCCGCAACTGCTCAACATCCTGCGCGGCGAAATGAGCATTGTAGGCCCCCGGCCCTGCCTGCCCGAGGAATACAGCTACTTCACCCGCATTCAGCTGGTCCGCTTTCACGCCCTGCCCGGCCTCACCGGAATCTGGCAATCCCAAGGCAAGAATCTCGCGACTTTCAACGAGATGAACGCCATGGACGCCAGCTATGTCCGGCATGCCTCACCCCTGTTGGATCTCAAGATCATCTGCCAGACTCCGCGGGCGGTTTTCGCACAAGTGCGTCTGGCATATCTCCGGCACCGCGCCTCCAAAGTTGGGGCCAGGCCATTGCTGCCGACGGCCGCAAACCCGGGCTTCGACGGACTGAGCACCCAGAGACTGGGATAGATTCCCCCCGCGCGCGACCGATGGTTCGGCGACTCGCTCGCTCTCCGCCATGAACCAAGCCGCCAATTTCAACGACTTCCTGCGAATCGCGGATGATGTGAAACTCGGCCGGGACGTGGCGGTTCACGCCTTCGTCAACCTTTACGGCTGCATTGTTGGCGACGGCACCCGCATCGGGGCCTTTGTCGAGATCCAGAAAGGCGCCCGGATCGGTGCCTCATGCAAAATATCCAGTCACAGCTTCATCTGCGAAGGAGTGACCATCGAGGACGGCGTATTCGTCGGTCACGGTGTCATTTTCACCAACGACCGCCACCCCCGAGCCCTCAATCCGAACGGCAAACCTCAAACGCCGGGTGATTGGCAACTCCTGCCCACGCGCATCTGCCGCGGCGCGTCGATCGGTTCGGGGAGCACGATTCTGGGCGGAATCACCGTGGGTGAAAACGCCATGATCGGGGCCGGCAGCGTGGTGACCCGGGATGTCGCTGCCGGAACCACGGTGGCAGGAAACCCCGCGCGCACGACCGCTTCGCAAAACCACCATCCGGAATGAACATCCCCTTCATCGACATCCGCGCCCGCCTGGCTGCGGAACGTGGTGACATCCTCAGGTCCATCGCGGGAGTCCTCGACTCCGGCATGTTTTGCTGCGGCCCCGAAGTGAAGCGTTTCGAAGAGGAATTCGCCGCCTATTGCGGCACCAGGCATGCAGTCTGCACGGGCAGCGGCACCGAAGCTCTCTGGCTGGCCCTGCTCGCCAGCGGGATCGGTCCCGGCGATGAGGTCGTCACCGTTTCCATGACCTACGCCGCCACCGCCGAGGCCATCCGCATGACCGGAGCCGACCCGGTTTTCGTGGATATCGATGAAGACACCCTCACCATGGATCCCGCCGCGCTTGCCGGTGCCCTCACCGCGCGGAGCAAGGCCGTCGTGCCGGTGCACCTGCACGGACGCATGGCGGACATGGATGCGATCATGGAAATTTCCCGCAAACACGGTCTTTGCCTGATAGAAGATTCCGCCCAGGCCCACGGCGCGGAGCGCCATGGACGCAAGGCCGGCTCTTTCGGCGACGCGGGATGCTTCAGCTTTTACCCGTCCAAGAATCTCGGGGCCATCGGTGATGGCGGTGCCGTCGTCACCGACCGGGACGACCTCGCCACCCGTTTGCGCATGCTTCGCAACCATGGGCAGGCCGCCAAAAACCACCACCTTCTCGTCGGCTGGAACAGTCGCATGGACGATATCCAGGCCGCCGTCCTGCGGATCGGCTTGAAACGACTCGACCGCGACAACGAAACCCGCCGGCAGATCGCCCGTCGCTACAACGAGGCCCTGGCAGGCACCCCCGGAGTGGTCTGCCCTTCCGGCTCCGGTTCCCCGGAGCATGTGCATCACATTCACGCCATCCGGGTCCGCGACCAGCGGCAAGTCATCGGACAACTCACCGCGCGAGGCATCGGCTGTGCGGTGCATTATCCTGTCCCGGTCCATCTCCAGCCCGCCTTCGCCGGCTCCCGCCATCCGCGGGGCAGCCTGCCGGTCACCGAAAAACTCGCCGCCGAAATGGTGTCCCTGCCCATATTCCCCGAATTGACAACGGATCGCATCGATCACGTGGTGCAATCGGTGAAGGTGGCTTCACGCGCCAGCGTCGCGGCTTGAACCCCGTACCCGATTCAATCATGCAGAAGTCCCAATCCAAGGCAACCCAGACCGGTTTCGATCCGCGCGACATCCTCTTTGTGCTTTTCAAACACAAGTGGATGATCGCGCTGCTAACCTTGGCCGGACTCGCCGCGGCCGCCGGTTTGTACTATTATCAACAACCGATCTATCAATCCACCTCCAAACTGCTCGTGCGTTACGTGGTGGAAACCGGTAGCGTGGATCCCTATGGGTCGATGAAAAGTCCTGGCAGTGCCCGCCACGGCGACCCCATCATCCTCACCGAAATCGAAATACTCTCCAGTCTGGACCTCGCCAGGGAAGTCGCCGCGGAAATCGGCACGGATCGCCTGCTGGACGGTGCCGTGGCGCAAAACCCCGAGGAGGAAGCCAACTTTATCTCCGCGGCCGCGGGTGTCATCGCCTCCGAACTCGCGGTCGGCACCGGCACCAGCCCCAACGTGCTTCATATCACCTTCGGCAATCCCGAGCGGGAACTCTCCCGCGACGTGCTCGACAAACTCATCGAACTCTATTTTCAGAAGCACCTCGACATCCACCGCTCCGCGGCCGCGTTCGACATGGTTTCCAAACAGACCGTGGAAGTCCGTCAGCGCCTCGCGGAGACCGAGGCGGAACTCAATGAACTGCGGACCCGTTCCGGCATCCTGTCACTCGCGGACGCCACGGAATCGCTGTCCGCACAACGCGCGCGCACCCAGGAAGACCTGATGAAGGCGCGGGCCGAACTCGCCGAACAGGAAGCACAGGTCAAATCCCTCTCCGAATGGATGACTGCCGGATCAAACGGCGACGACGCGCTTCAGGACGCATCCATTGCGGAACCGATCCCGGAAGAAGTTCCACCCCAGATTGTCACCGAATTCCGGGCGGTCATGGAACTGCTCGCGCTCCTTCAGAAGCGGGACCTTGAACTCCGCATCAAGTTCAAACCCGGCAATCCGCTGCTCACCCAAAACCAGCGGCAGATTGCCACTTACGACCAAAAACGCGTCTCCATGCTTCGTGATTACCCCGGGCTCAACGACGAAAAAAACCTCGTCTCACCAACCGGCACCAGCGATCCGCGCCGTGCCTTGGATCAGGAAAAGGCGCGCCTGGCCGCCATCCGCGCCAAAATCGAAGTCTTCGAGTCCCACTTGCAGGAAATCCGCAAACTGTTCAGCGAACAATACGCCATCGGCGCACAGATCGAGGAGATCGAGCGCCGCAAACAGCTCGAAGACGCGGAATTCCGCTCACTTGAGGTCAAACTCAAGGAGGCCAAGCTCGACATGACCTTGGACCCCTCGCGCATGCCCAACATCACCATTGTCCAGAAGCCGTCCGAGCCTGTGAAAACCTACGATGCACTGATACAAAAGATCATTCTCGGCCTTGCCGGCGGCGGTCTCGCGTTCGGACTCGGCCTCGCATTCCTCATCGAACTGTTCTTCAACCGCAAGATCGAGCGCCCGATGGAAATCCAGACCCGCCTGCAACTGCCGCTGCTCCTTTCCATCCCCTACATCCGCCGCGGCGAGCGCAATGGAATGCTGCTCGGAAACCGCGCCGAATCCCCGCGCATCGGCGACCGCCAGGCCGACCTGCCCGCTGTATCCGACGGACAGAATTACGAAATCGCCGAATCGGAGGAAAAGCGCCCGGATCATTTCATCCTGCCCTATTCCGAAACCATCCGGGACCGCATCATCTTCAACTTCGAGGTCAACAACATCACCCACAAACCGAAGCTGGTGGCCGTCACCGGCATGTCGGAGGGTGCCGGCACCTCCACCATTGCCGCCGGACTCGCCAGGTCCTTCGCCGAAATCCGCGGCGTCAAGGTCCTGCTGGTGGATCTCAGCTCGTGCCATCCCCAGGAAAACCCCTTGTTCGGGGACTTACCCCGCCACTCGCTGCCCAACGCGCTGAAACTCGCACAGAATCCCGGGTTCAGGGAGCGCCCGCAAAGCCTTTACTATGCAAACGCGCCGGCCCGCAGGGACGAGCCCGGGGTTTCCCGCTTCACCCCGCTCCACCTGCACGAAATGATGCCGATGCTCCAGGCCAGCGAATACGAT
>DATISV010000249.1:0-2731 GCA_035468505.1 Luteolibacter sp.
CGGACCTCGTGTTCAAGCACCGCGATATCGGTGACGCCCTTGAACTTGGTGATGCCGGTTCCCACGACGAAGCTGCGCAGCGCCTCGGGCGGATATCCGCGGCGGCGCATTCCCGAGAGGGTGGGCAGGCGCGGATCGTCCCACCCGGATACCTTCCCTTCCTGGACGAGTTGGAGCAGCTTGCGCTTGCTCATCACGGTGTAGTTGAGGTTGAGGCGGGAGAACTCGATTTGCCGCGGCCTCGACGGCACCGGACAGTTCCCGATGAACCAGTCGTAGAGCGGCCGGTGGTCCTCAAATTCCAGCGTGCACAGCGAGTGGGTGATGTGCTCGTAGGCGTCCTCCAGCGGATGGGCGAAGTCATACATCGGATAGATGCACCATGCGTCGCCGGTGTTGTGGTGGTGCGCGTGCATGATGCGGTAGAGCACCGGGTCGCGCATATTCATGTTAGGCGAGGCCATGTCGATTTTCGCGCGCAGCACGCGTTCGCCGTCCTTGAACTCGCCGGCTTTCATCCTTGCGAACAGGTCGAGGTTTTCCTCCACGCTGCGCTCCGCCCACTGCGAACGCGTGCCGGGTGTGTTCACGTTGCCGCGTTTGGCGCGCATTTCCTCCACGCTGTCGTCATCCACATAGGCGAGGCCCTGCTTGATGAGGTGCACCGCGCAGTCATGGAAGAACTGGAAGTAATCGCTGGCGAAATAAAGATGCTCGCCCCAGTCGAAGCCGAGCCATTTCACGTCCTCCTTGATGCTCTCGACGTATTCCGTCTCCTCCTTCTCCGGATTGGTGTCGTCGAAGCGCAGGTGGCAGCGCGCGCCGGTGGCGGCGTTTTCCCGCGCGATGCCGAAGCTCAGGCAGATCGCCTTGGCATGGCCGATGTGCAGGTAGCCGTTCGGCTCCGGAGGAAAGCGCGTGATCGTCGTCGCGTGTTTGCCGGATGCGAGGTCATTGGCGATGATCTCGCGGATGAAGTCGGGTTTGGGTGTTGGATCGGAGTCGGACATGGGAAATGATAAGTCGGATAGGTCCAATGAGACCAATTTTCAGAGCGCCAGTTCCTTGAGCAGCCCCTGGTTGAGCCGAATGCCCGCCTCGAAGTTTTCGACCGGGAAGTTCTCGTTGGGAGCGTGGATCTGGGCGTCGGGCAGGGCGAGGCCCAGCAACAGGGTATCCACTCCCAGAATGTCGCGGAAGGTCTGCACGATGGGGATGCTGCCGCCTTCGCGGATGAGAACCGGTTCGGCATCGAAGGCGGCGCGCAGGGCGGATTGCGCCGCTTTGCCGAAGGGCGAGTTCGGATCGGTTAGATAAGGTTTGCCGTCGTGGCCGGAGGTGAACTCGAGTTTCACGCCCGGCGGACAGTGGGAATCGAGATGTTGTTTCACCTTGCGCATGATGTCGGCCGGATCCTGGTCCGGCACGAGGCGGAACGAGAGTTTCACGAACGCTTCGGCGGGCAGCACGGTCTTCGATCCCTCGCCCTGATAGCCGCCGCCGATGCCGTTCACTTCGGCGGTCGGCCGCGCCCAGACGCGCTCGGCGGAAGTGTAACCGGGCTCGCCGATCAGACCCGGCGAGCCGGTGACCTTGAGGAAATCCGCGTCGCCCACGCCGGGCACGCGCGACCACATTACGCGCTCCCAGTTTTCCAGAGGGCGCACCTCATCGTAGAAGCCATCGATCGCGATGCGTCCATCCGCATGATGCAGGCTGGCGACCAGCCTCGCGACCGCGGCGGCGGGATTGGCCACCGCTCCGCCGAACAGGCCGGAGTGCAGATCGCCCTTCGGTCCGCGCAGGGTGACTTCGCAGCAGGTGATGCCGCGCAGGCCGTAGCCGAGGGTCGGCACGCCGGGAGCGACCATTCCGGTGTCCGAAATGGCGATCACATCGCAGCGCAGTGCGTCGCGGTTTTCCGTTAGAAACGGCGCGAGGTTCGGGCTGCCGATTTCCTCCTCGCCCTCGAACAGGAAGATCAGGTTCACGGGAAGGTCGCCTTGCTTGCGCAGGATTTCCTCCACGCCGAGCACGTGGGCGAGCATCTGGCCCTTGTTGTCGGTCGCGCCGCGCGCCCAGATGCGGCCGTCGCGGATCTCGGGCTCGAACGGATCGCTTTGCCATAACTCCAGCGGATCGACCGGCTGGACGTCGTAGTGGCCGTAGATCATCACGGTGCGGCGGCCGGCGACATGCGCGTTGCGGGCCACGACGACGGGATGGCGCGGAGTTTCATGCAGTTCCACGTCCAGTCCCATCGCGCGGAGTTTGGCGCACAGCCAGTCGGCGCATGCGCGCACGTCCGGCGCGCGGCTCGAATCGGTGGAAACGCTGGCGAAACGCAGAAACGAAAACAGGTCCTCAAGTGCGGGGCTCACGCGGCGATGATTCCGGCGGCGGCGCGCACCCGCAAGGCGATTTCCGCGGAGAAAACCGGCGAATCAGTAAAATTACTCCGGCCAATCCAGCCGGTACGCCCACACCCAGAACCAGCAGCCACGGAATCGGAACGTCGATCTTGAAATGCATCACCAGCGGCGCCTTCACCGCATCCACCAGCGGCGTGTCCCAAACCAGCGTATGGCCGCCATTTTCCAGACGCGTCGCGTTCGATTCCTTGGCGGGCGAGGGGAGGTGAATGACGGTGACGAGCCGGCCGTCGAGACGCGAGGCGGGCAGCAGGGAAACACCGGGAATCGCCCGGCCCGGATCGCTGCGGCGGGTGTAG
>DATISV010000250.1:0-4842 GCA_035468505.1 Luteolibacter sp.
GGCTGTCGGCGCTTCGTTCACGGGCGTCACTGTGACAAGGAAACTGGTTTCACTGACAAACTCGCCGTCATCGACAGCGATCGTGATCGTGGTTGTGCCGTATGCGTCGGGCAGCGGGGTGACGGTGATGGTTCGGTTGGCATCGCTGCCTGCCAAGTCAAGTCCTGACGGGTCCACCAGCGCCGGGTTGGACGAGTATTTGTTGACCACCAGCAGTGACGGCAAGGTCTCGGCGTCGCCGATGGTGAAAGCCAGGGTGCCGGTAGAGCCGTTCTCGTTGATCGTCTGGTCGGCGATCGGGCTGATGGTCGGGGGGGTGTTGGCCAAGCTGAATGTGGCGGTTACGGCCGGGGATTCGTCCACCATCAGCACCACTGGGTTCGAGCTGCCCGCCGCATCGCCGCTCCAGCCGGTGAATACCCAGCCGGGATCCGGTTGAGCGGTCAATTCGACCAATTCTCCCGCCGCATAATCGGGCAACGCCGGATTGGCCACAATCGCGCCGTTTCCGTTGCCGGTCATCGACAAGGCCTGGCGCGGTGCCGGGGCGCCGGGATCGGCATCGATCTGCAGGGATCCGAGATAGGTGAAATGAGACGCGCTGTCGTTGAGCGGTCCGGGCCCGAGTTCCACCTCGATGGTTCCTGCCGGTGTGCTGGCGACTCCGCTCATCACGGCCGTCTGGCTGGTGTTGTTCGCCGCTTCGAGATCCACGCTGGCGGAGCTTGCGCCGGTCACCGTGTAGGTCGTCTGCCGGCTGTCACTGACGCCCATCCGGGAGGCGAAGAAGGTGAGGGTGTGATCCCACGACGGCGCGAGCCCTGAGATCAGGAAGCGAGGGTAAACGTCGGTCAGGCCGTTGGATACCTCGGTGTTGCCCCAGAGCGTGTCGCGGGTCGCGTTGGAAGGCAGGCCCACCGAGTTTGTGGTGGCTCCTGAATCGATCGAGCTGTTGAAACGGCTCAACATCTGCAAGTCGATCCGGGTAGCCGCGTTCTGCGAGGTGACCAAGCCCTCGAGGCGGCCATGTGAGGTCGTGCCGATGGCTGGCCGGATGTTGTTCCAATGGCGCGCTGGATCGTTCGGTTAGGCACCGTTCGAGGTCGGATAAGTTGTGCCGCCGAAATCGAGCATCACCGTGTAGGCGGTCCCGGCCGTGACCGTGAGGGTCGCCGCCTGCGAGGTGACCAGCGAAACCTCGTTGCCGACATCGACCGTGAATTGCGCTCCGTCCAGCGACGCCCACGCCGCCGGGATCCGCAGCACGTTTCCGGTGGCACCGGAAATCGGCACGCCATTCTTCTTCCATTGGAAGGTGAACGGCGGCTCGCCGGTGATCTCGGCCTGGAACTCGACCGAATGACCTTCCGGCACGCTGACGGAAGCCGGTTGCTCGACGATCGTCACCGGATCGATGCCGTTGGAGACTATCTCCCATGCCTTTTGTTCGAGAAACCCGGGAATCGTCGGATCCGCGCCGAAGTTCAGGTTCAGGCTGGTGATCAGAGGGTCGTCGTGCAGGCCGAGCGGACTCTGACCGTAAATTTTCGCATAAAACACACAGGCGGCGAGGTAGGTTCCACGGTCGTTGGCGTGGTATCCGTAAGGCGTCTCGTTCGCCATGAACAGGTCGACGAAATTCGGATCGGACAGTGGCAAAAGCGCCCCGGCCAACTCCCACGCGCTGCCAACCAGCGCCACCGACACCGACGGCGCATCCGGAAACTCGTTGTTCAGGTTGTCGCGCAGCAAACGGTAGTTCGTCCGCAGTTCGTTTTGAAACTGCGCGGTGCTCGCGAAGGTCGTATTCGTCGAGCTGCCGGTGATGATCGGGTGGCTCGCAGCCCGCGACCAAGTCTCGAAAAGCATCACCTTGCTGGCCGAGTTGTTTTCCATCACCCGGTTGTAAAGCTCCCTGCCGTAGGTCAGATGGTCCGCGATGCTGCGGCCACCGTTCGGGGTAAGGTGTGTCGGTTCGCTGCTGTAGCCCTGCAGCACCACGTGAGTCCACGCTTGGGAATCGATCGCGGTGAGGGTGTCCGAATCGCCCGCATGCTCCTGGAAATCGGCTCCGCCGATGGCCCGCATCAGGGTGATCGGGTCCTCATGCCCGCCGGCCCGGGCCAGTCGGTCGAACAAATCCGGCACCCCGGTGGTCGATCCGTAACCGTAGGTGAAGCTGTTGCCGATGAACAATACCCTGTGCTCGGCCGCCACTTCACCGGCGGCCATCATCCATGCCGCGAAGGGCAGCAGGCACCACCGCACCGCGCCGGGAATCCGGCAGCCGGCAATGTCCGCCTGAGCCGTCCGAGAGGCCGGGTAAACAGCATCGGCAAGACGTAAAAGCATACATCCTGCATGCCAAACGATGGCGAAGGAAACGGGCATGATCAATGAAATCAGGGGGATGGGGGAAAGCCGGACCACCGAAGCCGGCAGACATTTCAATCGCGGCTACCCCTATTCCGGATTCAGGTTGGTTCAAGCGATTTCGCCGCCGAGCGAGTTGCAGCGCGCTTTGGCTCCATTCCGCCGTCGGCGGAACAGGCAACGCCGGCATCCACGCATCAGAAAGTTGCGCCCGCTGGCGAAAACGAAAGCCAGCTTCCCGATCACCGCCAGACCGCACCGCGCCGTGTAATGTGTGCGGGCTTCGTATCCCGCCAGCCAGTAGCAGTTCCGCACGCGCGCCAGTTGCTGGCGGGGCGATCGGAGAATCTGGCCGAGGGTCACTTCGGGCGCCATCTCAAGGTTGAGTTCCGAATCGAGGCCGACCGATGTCATCACGACCTCACTGAGGGTCTCCGCCTCGGCTCGGGTCGGGCGTTCGAGAAAACGGAGTGTCGCGTCAGCTGCGAGTTCCGGTAGAAACCCGAACTCGGGCACCAAACCAATCAACGGACACATGTCGTCCACCAGACGCATCATTCCCGTTTGGGCCGCGGTGATGAAGGCACTGCGATTCGGAGTCTCTTCGCGGGGGTCATGGATCGGATCGAACTCATCATCCCTCCGCCGCATTCCCCACAACGAACTTTCGGTCGTGCTGAAGACGGTTTCGAGCACCTCGGCGTTCGCTTGAAGCCGCCGACAGGTGTCGGCCGGCCAGCCGTTCTCGCACAAATAACCCGCCAGCGAGTATCCTTCGGTGCGCGAGTGGCTTGCCTTCGCCGAGGAGGCGACCAAGTAGGCATCCACCTTGATTTCAGCCGGAATCAGCATCCGCAGCGACGCGGTGATGGTGCCCTTCCAACCCAGATCGACGAGTGCCACGGGTCCGCTTCCGGCAGGAGGGAGCATCGATTCGAGATACTCCCGATAAGCCTTGCCCTCCTCGACCACCCGCTCGATTCCCGGCAGCAACTCTTTGACCGATGGTCCGCTCCCGTCCGGATCGAGATCCTTCGCCAACTGAAGCATGCACCCGGATCCCAGCCCCATCCCCTTGAGGAAAGTGTAGCGCTCCTGCTTGACCTCCTGCCCGACCCATCTGCCACGATTGCCGAAGGCGGAGGCCATCATTTCGAAGTGCTCGAACAAGGGGGCTGGCGAGCCCATGGCCAGGCATGCCTTGCGGGCCGCCACTCTTGACACCAGCAGATAGTCCACCGGATGAGGCCCGCCGGATGAGCCGCCGAATCCCAGCCGCTCGAATGCCTGCATGAAGATCCTGCCCTCGCGCGCAAGAAACAGCACCTTGGCCGGCTGGTGCCGCCTGAAGGAGGACGCCAGCCAGCAGGTGAATCCCAGCAGCAGCGGCCCGAATGAAAAATAGCCCGCCATGCGGGCGGCCTCTTCCCGCCACGCCTCCGGGCCGTCCAGCACGCACTCGCCGAAGGACCGCGCCAGACATCCGAGCAGCAGCAAGTCTCCCGGAGATCGGCGCTCAGAGGCTCCGGACGCCTTCAGCAGTCCGGATTCACGCAACAGATCGCAAAGCATTGGCATCCGCCACGTCCGCATTCCGAGCGAGCCCGGCACGGCCACATCCGAATCGGCGCGGTCGCCGATGTGAATGACGCTGCCAGCCGCCACGCCCGTCGAGGCCAGCAATTCCTTGAACAACCCGCCGCCGCGCTTCGTCTTCTTCCGTTCGCACGAGATGAACAGTTCATCGGCCACCGGCACCCCGGCGGCATCCAGCAACTCGCGGATTTGCCACTCCTCGAAATAGGTGTCACTGGTGAACACCACGCGCTTGCCGGCCGCCAGCGTGTGATTCAACAAGTGCAACCCGATCGGGTGCGCCTTTACCAACTGCTTCTCGAGCAACCATTCCGCCTCCCAAGTGAGATGTTCGGGTGCCGCGTGGCACAGCTCGAAGCGCACATCGCCAGCCAGTGCCGCATAAATCTCCCGCAGCGTGACCTCGCCGTGGCCGGGTTCGTCGGCAAGCGTCCGCCTGAGAGCCGCCTCGGCGCGCTCGCGCAGCCTCATGAAGGATGGTGGCGAAATCCCCAGCGCAGCGTGATGCCGCGCCCCGAGTATGAAAAAAAGATTCCGCGGCTTCGGCACAAGCCGGCATAGCAGGGTGTCGAATAAATCGAACGAAACGAGTTCCGCCCGGTCAATCGCCCGTTTGCAGGCGTCGATATCCCTGCAACAAGCGGCCACCACGCGCTCAGGTGCGGGGGAAGCTGTACGTAATCTGATCATAAATTGTCAAAAGCAGGGGACGCATCGATCTCACCGGACTGTCAGCCGGCGTGCCCGTCTCTGAAGATTGCCATCAGCGGAAACCGCCTTCATTCACGCTGCCAGCTACTCTCGCATCCGCAACACCCTCGCCGGCAGTCCGGCCACGATCGCATTCGCCGGCACGTCGTCGATCACCAGTGC
>DATISV010000251.1:0-3888 GCA_035468505.1 Luteolibacter sp.
CCCGTCGCCGGGAGGCTTGACGGATCCATTCAGTTCGACCATCGCGCGGCCGAGGGAGTCACCGGCGAGCATGTAGGTTTCGGCGTTCCAGTTGTAGTGGAAACCTTGGGTGCCCGGTGACTCGCTGACATCGCGCCAGAAGCCGCGGGCCTCGATGGTTTTCACGTTGGGAACATCACCGGCGACGTCGAGCTGGGCCTGGGCCACTTTGGCCGCTCCCGCACTGGGATTGTTCCAGCCGCCATCGGCGGCGAGGGTGGCGAGCACGAAGGGCGCGTTCGGGTTGGTCTGCGCCGGATAGCGGTTTTCGTAGTAGGCGCGGATTTGGGTGATGAAGCGGGCCATGTTTTCCCGGTAAAGCGTGGCGGCCGGTTCTCCCTGGTCGCCGTAACCCTGCCACCAGACGTAGCCGGCGATTTCGAATCCCTGTGAGGCCCACTGCGGATATTCGGAGGCGAAGTCGTCAAGCACGTCGGCGGCGTTGAAGACCGAATAAACGCTCCAATAAGTCTGCCATTCGGCACCGACGCCGGGCTCGGATTCCGGGGCCGAGATGTGGGTGACCTTGGCGAGGTATTCGACGCCGTTGTGGCGGACCTGGGAACCGATGTTGCCACCACGCTGGTATTCCAGGCCGGTCTGCCAGGTGAGCAGGCCCATGTCGCTTTCCTTCTTGAAGCAATCGTCGAACTGCTTGCCGGCATACCAGATGAAGGGCGAGGGCGCGCCGCTCGCGGTGAGCCAGCGGTTGGGTGCCTGGCCGTATCCGGCGTAGGTGTAGCCATCGGTATAGTCGAACGACGGCGTGGTGGGCGCGGCGAAGTCCCACAACAGGCTGCGGTTGCCGACCGATGTCTTGATGAGCAGTACCGGCTCGTCGAGATGCCAGCCCATGACCTGGCCGAAGCCGAGTTCGGGTCCGATGCTGCTTCCGGCGACATCGGCGCGGAGCGGGCCGTTGCCTTCGTCGCTGACCACGCCGCGGTAGTAAACGTCGTTGCGGGTGGACCAATCGGATCCGTTCAGCAGGTTGGGGAACTTGTTTTCGGTTCTGGTGATGGTTTGGAGGGTGCCGGGCTTGGTGCCGCCGATCTGGCCGAACCCGACCATGTTCGACTGGCCGGACATGATGAAGACCTTGACCGGCTTGTTGGTGACGCCGGTGTCCGCGGGGTTGGGTGCGGGCAGCGGGTAGGGGATGTTCGGCTGGAGCGCGGGGTCGTTCGGAGAGTTGGGCGGATTTCCGAGGGCCGGATTCTTCTCGATGATGGCGACTTCATACCAGTCGTCCGCGTTGTCGCCGTCGCTGTTCGGATTGAGCGGGCTGGTGCCGGTGTCGGTGGCGCTCACATAAACGCCCGTGTTGGTTTCAACACTGTCGCTGAGTCCATCGGCGTCGGTATCGGGATTGGTGGGGTCGGTGCCGGGATCGGCGGCGCTGACCCAGACACCGGTGTTGGATTCCGCAAGATCGCTCAAGCCGTCGCCGTCGGTGTCGGGATTGAGCGGGTCGGTTGGCGGCCGGTTGCCGGCACCGGCGACTTCGGGGCCGTCGTCGAGTCCGTCGCCATCGGTATCGGCCAGCAGCGGATTGGTGCCGAGTTGGTATTCCTGCAGGTTGGTCAGGCCATCGCCAAGACCGCCATTTTCGGGATCGCCGTTCGGATCGAGCGCGGTGGCGGACGGCGGAGTGGTGTAGGCCAGCTCGAAATCGTCGGGCATGCCGTCGCCATCGCTGTCCAGCGGGGCGGCGGTGACGGCGATTTCATCGAAACCGACGCGTCCGCCGCCGGAGGAGTCGCCTTGGTTCGAGAGGATTTCGATGGCGAGGTAGCGGGCGGAAACGCCGGGGAGGTTGATGGCGGTGACATCTGCCTGCGTGGCGTTCAAGGGAGCGGGATTGAACTTGGTCCAACCGCTGCCGGCGAAATTGTAATCGCCCTGCGGACTGAGGCCGCTGGTCGAGTAGGTGCCCTTGGCCGGCTGCGCGGGCAGGGCGACGGCAGGCGAATCGGCATAGTAGAGGTTGAACTGGTCGGTGCCGGAAACGCCGCCCGAGTAGTTGGTGTTGAACAGGTAAAGATACCCGAGCGGGGTCTTCGAGCCGAAATCGAGACAGGCCCACGCGACCTTGCCATTGAGCCCCGGAGTGACCGTGCCGCTGACTTTGAGGTAGGTGGCCATCCATTCGTCCTGATAGCCGCTGCCATTGAAGGTCCAGGTGGACGGATCGCCGGGATCGGCCTTGGTGATGCCCGAACCGTTGGTCAGGGAAACCATGCCGTTGGCATACTGGTCGCCGCCGTGGGAACCGGTGAGGCCGACGATTTCCAAGACCGCGGAGCCGCTGCCGATCTGCACGGTGAGGATCGTGTCGTCGAGGATCGCCGGATCGTTGTCGAGCGGAAGACCCGCGGCATCGGTGATCGAGGCGGTCGTTGGACTCTGCAGTTGCAGCGTGCCCTCGTCGGACGGGGTGACTTCGACGGTGAACACGCCCGGGGAGATCTCGGCGATCGCACCGATGGTGATGTTGGAGGTGCCGGCGTTGCTGAAATCGTCGGAACCCACCGTGGAGGCGTCGATATCCTCGCTGAAGGGGAGGGTGTATATCACGAGGCTGCCGACATCGACCGGTCCGCCGCTTTGGTCATCGACGATGTCGGTGCCGGCCAAGGTGGGAGGCGTGCTGTCCGAATTCACCGTGATTGTTTCGTCGTCGAGAATGGCCGGATCGTTGTCGAGCGGGTTGCCGGCGACGTCGGTGATCGATGCGCTCACCGGGATGCGGAGTCGCAAGGTTCCGACCGTGGTCGGGGTGACCTGCACGGTAAAGACGCCGGGAGACGTTTCCATGATCGCACCGATGGTGATCGCGGAGGTGCCGGCGTTGTTGAAATCGAGCGCCGTGACGGTTGATTCGTTCATGTCCTCGCTGAAGGTGACCGTGTAGGTCACGACGGTGTTGACATCGACCGGTCCGCCGGACTGGTCATCGACGATGTCGGACGGTGCCAGCGTGGGAGGCTCGTTGTCGGCGACGGTTTGGGTGAATTCGACCTGTGCAAGACCGACGCGGCTGACAGCGCCCCCGGCGGTGAGGATCTCGATGCCGATGTAGCGGGCGGAGATGCCGCCGAGAGCGACGATGCCCTGCGGGCCGACACCGTCCGTGTTGTTCCGAGGCAGGGTCAGCGGGCCTCCGGTATTGAGGAGGGTCCAACCTCCGCCGGAGAAATCGTAGTCACCGGCCACTGCTCTGGAGTTCGGCATGGCAGGCAATGCGGTCGCGGGTGATGTAGCATAATAGACGTTGTAGGTATTGGTGTGCTCCCCCGGATTCGTGTTATTGTTGTTCCAGAGATACATGTTTCCCAAGTCCGCGACGGTTCCACCGAAATCCAAGACCGCCCATCCCACTTTGGCATTGGCCGATGTTGCGGGATTCAGCATGGAGTTGGCCAGCCACTCCTGCTGCCAGTTCGTGCCGGCGTAGGTCCATGTCGATGGATCCGACGGGTCGTTGACGGTCATGCCGGGATTGGGATCGGCGGTGCCGGAAAGACTCGGATTCGCACCGTTGATCATGTCGGTGAGGTGACCGAGAGTGGGAGCCCAGTTTCCGCCATCATGTCCGGTGACTCCGGTGACGGGAACCACCGCGGCGTTGGCGATGAGTGTGGTGCCGGCAAGCGCGGCGAGGAGGGTGGGGAGGGATTTCATGATTTGATTGCGGTGCTGGGTTGGAGAGCGTTGAGGGGGGGCTGCTGTGTGCCGGGACTTTATTGCGAAAAAATAGCGACGGTCGCAGACCGCCGCCACAGTTCATTCGCATGGGTTGGAAATTGAGAGGCCGGATGCTCAGCGGCGGCGGCGCAGCAGGGCGAG
>DATISV010000252.1:0-2546 GCA_035468505.1 Luteolibacter sp.
TGCAGCAGCGGGCTGCGCACCCAGTGGTCGGATACCTTGGCAGCACCCTCGCGCTTGTAGGGCATGTGGCAATCGGAGCAAGAAACGCCGCTGCGGGCATGCACGCCCTGGCTCCACATCTCGAACTCCGGGTGCTGCGCCTTGAAGACCGGGGCACCGGTCTCGGCGTGAACGAAATCGACGAAGGCCGAGCCGTCGTCGAACACCGCTTCCTCGTAAGTGGCCTCGATCTGTTCCATCTTCAGGCCTTTTTCCCACGGGAAGAACAAGGTGGTCTTGGGGCCGCAGTAATACTCCACATGGCATTGCGCGCAGGCGAACGAGCGCATTTCCTGGCGGGTGGCGTCGGTGTTGGGATCGTAGGGTTTTTCGCGGTCGCCCTTGCGCCAGCGTTCGACGCTCGGCAGGTGCGGCACGGGATCGTCGCTGGCCGCAAGCGCCCGGATGCCGCGGACGAATCCGGGCCGCGTGACGCGCAGCGACATGCTTTCGGGATCGTGGCAATCGACACAGGAAACCGGGTGCGCTCCGCCTGTTAGATCGCCGTGCGGAGATTCGACCGGTGTGCCGTCCGGCGTGGCCAGCATCATGGCGTAAGCCTCCTGATAGGGGATCTTGCTGGTTTTTTCGAATCCCGCCATCACCGCGTCCCAATCGAAACCGTCGGCGTCGGCGAGCGTCTTGCCCTGCGCCTCAAGTCCCACGCGCCGCCAGGTCGGAACGATCGAGGCGTGGCAGTGCAGGCACGCGCCGGGCTGTGGCCGCTCGGTGATGCGTTTCGAGTTTTTCTGATCGTAAAGCATGTAGGCGTGGCCGCGGCGGTCGCGGAAATCGAGCGCGAACGCGTAGCCCTCGAACATCCGCTTGAGCCATGGATCGCGCTCGATGCGCGATTCGGGAATCTCGCCCTCCGAGCCGCCGTAGCGGGTGTGGGTCATGTCCACGGTGCGCATGTAGGCATCGTGCTGGCGCGGCCAGTTCATGCCCCAGAGTGTCGGGTCGGTGGTGTTTTCATCCACCTTCACCAGCCGTACGTAGGGATTCCTCGCCTCGTTCTTGCGCTGGAAAATCGTCATCACCAGCACGGTAATGCCGACGGTGGCGATCGCCGCGGCGATGGCGGTGACGCCGAACCAGACGGGACTCCAGGTGCGGACCGGGGCGGGGTTTTGGGATTCGGTTTTCATGGCGTGGATCGTTTCGGGTGTTTGGGTTTCAATGGCGCTCGCCGTGGCCGACGCTGCGGTGACAGTGGACGCACTGGAGGTTTTCCGCGCCGACCGTGCGGCTGCCGGGAACGAGTTCGTGCACGAACTCGCCGTGACAACGGATGCAGGACTCCTGCAGGATTTTCGCGTTCCGAGGCTTGATGCGGATGGGCTCGTGGAAATCCATGAAGGTGAAGCCCTTCGAGTGCCAGAAGCCGTTGTCCGCCTTGGCGATGTATTTTGGGATGAAATCGTGCGGCAGGTGGCAGTCCACGCAGGTCGCAGCTTGGTGGTGTCCGGACTTCTGCCATGAGTCGTATTGGTCGTTCATGATGTGGCAGTTCGCGCAGGCCCGCGGGTCCGTGGAGAAATAGCTGACCCCCTCGCCGTAATCGAAGGCGTAGATGCCGAGCCCCGTCGCCACCCCGATCATCACCGCGGCCACCACGGCGATCGGTTTCCACGGAATCGCGGGAAACGACCACTTCATTCGCGCAAGCTAACGGGAGGCGCGATCCGATTCAAGCAAGATCCGAAACGCGTTGGTGACATGGGAGCCACCACACTCCTGTGGTGGATGGCGAATGGGATGCGAATGAGTACGACGCGTTCATTCTCCCGCACGACAAGAGTGACACGCCTCCGTGAACGGATATCGACCGCGTAAAAACGTCATGCCGATCAAACGGCTTTCTTCGCCCATGAATCCTTGAGCGGCACGGTGCGGTTGAAGACGGGCTTTTCTCCGGGTTGGTGATCCCTGGCATCGGCCACGAAGTAACCGATACGCTCGAACTGGCAGGAGAAACCCGGTGCGGCATCCGCCAGAGTGGGTTCCACTTTCGCAGTGACGGTTTTCAAGGAATCCGGATTCAACACGCTGACAAATCCGCCCTCGGCATCGTCGGGGTCCTCCACCGTGAAAAGCCGGTCGTAGAGCCGCACCTCGGCGTCCACCGCGGTGGCGGCGTCCACCCAGTGGATGGCCGCCTTGCAAACCACGCCTTCGGGCGCGTCCTTGCCGACGGTGCCGGGCAGGATCTCCGCGCGGATGAGCGATACGTTTCCGTCCGCGTCCTTTTCATAACCGGTGCAGCGGATGATGTGTCCGCCGCGCAGACGCACACAGCGGTCCGGACCGAGGCGGAAGAATGTCTTCGGCGGGTCTTCCATGAAGTCGTCGCGCTCGATGTAAACCTCGCCGCCGATCGGTACCTCGCGCTCGCCCATCTCAGGGTTTTGAGGATGGTTGGAAACCACGGCGTGTGGCAGCGGTTCGGCGGACCAGTTTTCGAGCGTCACTCTAACAGGATCGAGCACCGCCATGCGGCGCGGGGC
>DATISV010000253.1:0-1844 GCA_035468505.1 Luteolibacter sp.
CGGAGGCTTTCGAAAAATCGCTCGCCGAGTGGAAAGCCGCGGCGAACAAGCCCCAATCGCGCGTCTCAACGGCCGGCATCGCGGTCTTGGAAAACCGGCAGTTGCTGATCGACTATCAGAAAAATCCGGATGCCTCGCTCAAGGAGTTGAGTGATCGGCTTGGCTTGGATTTCGATCACGAGCGCCCGGACGCCGCCGCGGCCGACGAGAGTTTGCCGACACGGCTCGATCCGGCGCTCATCACCGAAGCCGCCTTCGAGAGAAAAGCCGCTCAGAGGAACCCGAAAGAGGCATACATGCTCTATGACGAGCACCGGCTGTATCGCGAACTCGATCATGTCGAGTCGTTCGATGGGGACAAAATCCGCTGGTTCATCCGCAAACTCGGCCGCGCCGACCTGCCCGGCGTTGTCGCACTAATCGACCGTTCGCTCGCGCTGGAGCGGCCGGTGGCATTCGGCGATTCCGGGCTGCACGGAAAACTCGATTCCGCCCAGCTCGCCGCATTGCTGGAATTGCGGCCGGAACTGCGTGCCAGCGAGAAGTTCAACATCGCCTATCTCTCGAAGCTCCGTCCCGGAGACGAGACCGACTTTGAACGCGACCCGCAGGCGCATGCCGCGCATTTGGAAAAATGCCGCGACCACGCGCTTACGCTGCCGCCCGCGATGGTGTCGCTCAAGGCGCACGTGCTCTATCATCACCTGCGCATGCAGCAATCGCTGGGAAATCATCCGCTCGATGATTTTCTCACCTATCTAGCACTGCCGCGGAGCCGTCATTCGATCCTGCGCGTGCCGGATGAAAAGCCTGATTTCTTCATCAAACCCGAAGCCGATTATTCTGCCGCCACCGGCTGCAACCCGGTGGGCGACGATACCCCGCTGATCGAATCCCTGTTGCAACATTTCCTCGCGAGCGTCGATTCGCCCAAGGCCTTTGCGGATTACGTGCCTGAGAAAATCCTCGCGCGGCTGCATGCCAAGGCGCGCTTGTTGGCCGGTGAGGATCCGGCGCGCTGGGGATTGGCGCTCGATCCCGCGGAGTTCAAATCGCTGCAAGAGGAAGCCCGCATCGCCTTCGCGCCGGGCGCGCCGCAACTGCTCGCCGCGGACGATGCGGTGAATCTCACACTCGATCTCAAGAACACGCCCGAACTGCTGATCCGCATCTATGAACTCGATCTGCCATCGCATTTCGCGCGCCAACGCGGCGAACCGGATGTCGGCATTGATCTCGACGGACTCGTGCCGCATCACGAACGGCGTGTCCGCTACACCCAGGCACCGATTGTCCAACATCGCGAAACGATCGCCCTGCCGGAACTCGCTGGTGGCGGCGCGTGGCTGGTGGATTTCATCAGCGGGCAGGTTTCCGCCCGCGCGCTGGTCCGCAAGGGTAGGCTCAATGTGTATCCCGACCGCACCGCCGATGCTCAGACGCTGCGTGTCTTTTATGAAACCGGCAAGCCGGTGCGCGACGCCCGCCTCACGCTCGGCGCGGAAACCTTCGCCGCCGACGAACGCGGCATCATCACCATTCCCAACTCGCCGCACCAACCGGTCACTCGCGGCGTGGTCAGCGCCGGCAAGCTCGCGGCACCGGTCGCGCTTGGCCCGCGCGGCGACGAAATCGCGCTCGATGCCCGTTTCCACCTCGAACGCGAACAATTGCTTGCCGACATGCAAGCCATGCTTTTGCTCCGCGTCCGTCTCACCAACCACGGCCACGACCTTCCGCTCGACCGCATCGAAAACCCGGCGCTCGTGCTCAAGGCGGAACTCGCCGGCGGTGTCACCACCGAGCGTGTGATCGCGGAAAATCTCACGCTCAAACCGCTGATG
>DATISV010000254.1:0-17498 GCA_035468505.1 Luteolibacter sp.
AGTGATTACTTGCAAATTTTTGCGGCGTGAGCGCGACTTCCCGAAAACCCCCGGTGCAGGAAATTCCGGGCACCCGCCAGCGGCTGCTGGAGGCGGCGCGCGCGGAATTTGGCGAGAAGGGAATCGAATCCGCGACCACCCGCGGCATCGCCGAGCGCGCCGGCTGCAACGAGGTTACGCTCTTCCGCCATTTCGAATCGAAGCAGAAGTTGCTGGCGGCGGTGGTGCAGGAAACCGCCGAGGAGTTTCTCGGTGGCTGCGAGTGCTCCGGCGATTTCAGCGGCGATCCACGCGAGGACCTCGAGCGTTTCGCGCGGGTTTACAACGCCTCACTGGAACGCTGCGAGGGCATGACGCGGGCGCTGATCGGCGAAGGCCGCCGCCGACCCACGCTGTGCAAGGAAATGATCGGCGACGTGCTCGAACCTTACCACCGCAGCATCGCGAGCTATCTGGAGGACCGGAAAAAAGCGGGACTCGTGGACAAGGAAGTGAACGGCATGGCCTTCGCGGAAATTTTCACCGCCTCCCTGATGGGCGGCCTGCTGCGGCGGAGTTCCGGCCTCTCGAAACTCGACCGCGACGGCTGGATCCGCGAGACGGTGGGCCTGCTGGCCGGCGGAATTCTTGTTAGATAAGGCAAGCGGCACTGAGTGCGTCTATCACCGCATCCGTGCGCGCCAACACCTCGGACGGAGTCATGCCGACCTCTCGCAAGGTGGAAATAGCCAGCGCGTTGTGGCGTTTGGCGAGGCGTTTCCCTTGATCGTCCAACAGCAGCGGATGGTGCAGGTAAAGCGGCTGCGGCAGCCCTAACAACTCCTGCAACAGCCGGTGGACATGTGTGGACGGCAGCAGGTCCTCGCCGCGCGTGACGTGGGTGATTTTCTGGAACGCATCGTCCACCACCACGGCGAGATGATAGGCCGTGCCGATGTCCTTGCGGGCGAGCACCACATCGCCGAGCAGCGCGGGATCGACCTCGATCGTGCCGTGGCACAGGTCGGTGAAAACGAGCGGGCCGGCCAGCGCCGCGGCCTTGCCGGCATCCAGCCGCCACGAGTGCGGAATAACTGCGGCGAGCATTTCCTGCCGTTTCCCCGCCTCAAGCGCGCGGCAGGTCCCCGGATAGAGCGGCCCCTCCGGTCCGTGCGGCGCGGCGGCCATGCGCGACCATTCCTCCTGGATTTCCCGCCGCGTGCAGAAACACGGATACACCAGCCCCCGCGCCCGCAGTTCAGCGAGCGCCGTCTCGTAGGCCGCCGTCCGCGCGCTCTGCCGCAGCGGAACGCCATCCCACGTCAATCCCAGCCATTCCAGATCCTCCTCGATGTCCCGGTAAAACTCCTCACGCACGCGGGTGACATCGATGTCCTCGAAGCGCAGTAGAAACTCTCCTTCCGCCGTGCGCCGCGCCAGCTCACGCGCCACCCGCGCGGCCAGCGCGTGACCGAGGTGCAGCCGCCCCGTCGGACTGGGCGCGAATCGCGTGCGGACCATCATCGCGGCCCGGTTCAATCAGGAATCGCCGCCGGAAACCACCAAATCCATCCGTTTCCGCATGGCCCGCACGGCATCCGGAATCCGGGTTGGATTCGCCGTGCGCATTCGTTTAGCGTCCGCCCGCCGATGCCAAAACGCCAGCCACCGGAAACCAACCGCCCGCGCAAAGAACCGGACACCGGCAAACGCGGCCGGGGTGGTGCGACATGGCTCTTGTTTTGGCCGTTCCTGCTTTTCAACCGCCTCATTCGCAAGCGCCACGGGCTCCAGCGCATCCTGCTGCGGCTCATCGGATTCCCCGCCGTCGCGGGCCTCTACCTGCTGCTGTTTTTCACAGTCGTTTACGGCCTGCGCGCCCAGCGCTACAACCTCGGGGAAATCAACCAGATGCCCGAGCGCACCATCATCCTCGACCGCATGGGCGAGGAAATCGGCCGCATCCATGGCGAAAAACGCTCGATCGTCCCGCTCCGCCAGGTTTCCGAAGATTTCCGCAAGGCCATCCTCGCCCGCGAGGACGAGCGCTTCTACTCGCACGGAGCCATCGATCCCATGGGCATCGCCCGCGCCTTCCTGCGCAATCTCCAAGGCAAGCGCGAGGGTGCATCCACCATCACCCAGCAACTCGCATCCGACGTATTCCAACTCAAGCGCGGCGAAAAACGCGGCGACCTCCCGCGCCAGCTCGACCGCAAACTGTTGGAAATCGCCATCGCCTTCCGCATCGAGGCCGCCATGGAAAAAGACGCCATCCTCGAAGCCTACATCAATCAAATCAACTGGGGCCGCCAAATCCGCGGCGTCGGCGAGGCCACCCGCATTTACTTCGAGAAACACCCCGAGCAGCTCACGCTCTCCGAGTCCGCCCTGCTCGCCGGCATCGTCCGCGGACCGGATTCCTTCAATCCCTTCAAGTCGATGGAAGCCGCCACCCGCGAGCGCGACACCACGCTCGAGCGCATGGTCAACGCCAAGGCCATCACCCGCGCCGAGGCCGATGCCGCCAAGCAGGACAAAATCGACGTCCGTCCCGTGATGCGCCGCGCGGCCAAATACTCGTTCGCCATGGACGCCATCCGCCGCGACCTCGAAATCATCCTCGAAGACGAGGACATCCAGCTCGGCGGGCTCGAAATTTTCACCACCATCGACCTCCGCATCCAACAGAAGGCCGAGGAGGCGCTGGAGAAACAACTCGCCGCGACCGAAAAGCGCTCCGGCTAAGCCCACCCCACCCGCGCCGCCTGGAAGAATATTCCCGAGGAATCCCGAAAAACGCCCCGCTATCTCCAGGGTGCCGCCGTGGTCCTCGAAAACCGCACCGGCGGCGTGCTCGCCGTCGTCGGCGGCCGCGATGCCCGCGAGTCCCGCTTCAACCGCGCCAAGGAGGCCAAGCGCCAGATCGGCTCGGTTTTCAAACCCTTCCTCTACCTCGCCGCCTTCGACAGCGGCATGGGACCGGACTCGCCGGTAAGCGACGGCCCCATCCTCTCCGGCGAAATCAAGGGCGGCGGCTCGTGGCGGCCGCGCAACTCCGACGGCACCTTCGGCGGCATGATGCCCGCCTCATACGGCCTCATCCGCTCGCGCAACACCATGTCGGTGCGTGTCGGAAACTTCGCCGGCATCCCCCGCGTCAAGGAATACGCCGCCAAGGCCGGTTTCTCCACCCCGATGCCGGAAACCCCGGCCTCCTTCCTCGGCTCGTGGGAAGCCTCGCCGTGGGAAGTCGCCAGTGCCTACACGATTTTCCCCAACGAAGGCGCACGCTACCGGCCCTACCTCATTTCCGAAATCCGCGACCGCGACGGCAACGTCCTCTTCTCCACCCTGCCACTGCCCTACCCGGCTGCATCCGGCGGCTCCGCCTGGGCCATTTCACGCATCCTCAACGAGGTCGCCACCCGCGGCACCGCCGCTTCCGTCAGGCGGCTCGGTTTCGAAAAACCCTGCGCCGGAAAAACCGGCACCACCAACGACTTCAAGGACGCCTGGTTCGCCGGCTACACCTCCACCCTCACCTGCGCCGTGTGGGTCGGCTTCGATAAGCCGAAACGCATCATGCACGGCGGCTACGGCTCCGTGCTCGCACTCCCCGTCTGGGTGGACATCATGAACACCGCCGACCGTCTCGACTACAAGGCCGGTGCCCTCCACGCCAAAACCAATCTCGTCAAAACCGACCTCTGCCGCCTCTCCGGCAAGCGCGCCACCGCCGGCTGCCGCGAAGCCGGCACAGCCTTCAGCGACGCCCTCCCGCGCGACATCCTCCCCGGCGAAACCGACTTCTGCCCGATCCATCCCGCCCGCGCCATGATGATCGGCCAGGCCACGGATTCCGGCACTCCCAGCCCCACCCTCGCCCGCCCCGTCCCGGACGACGCCCCCCCGCCCCGCGCCCGCCCCGCAGAAAACCCGCGCCCGCCCCGCGCCCTGCCCGTCGACGAACCGCCGCCACCCCGCGCTCTTCCAGTGGAATAAGTCATATAGGTCATATAAGTCCCATGGGGCTTATATCTTTACGTCCGCCACAAGCATCCATGTCCACCTGGCGTCCCATCCGTCCCCTGCCGTTCTGGAAGCGTTGGCTTCCGGAGTGGCTGCACGGGCCGGTGAAGCTGCTGTTCGGGACGGGCGTCGGAGCGCTCGTGCTGTTGGGCGGTTTTGCGTTTTACTATCTGATGCTGGCGGCGCGCTACGATCTGGATGAGGTCGCCGAGCTGCCGTCGCGCACGGTGTTTCTCGACCGCAAGGGTGTCGAACTCACCGTTCCCGGCATGAACGGGCGGCGGCTGGTGAAGCGCGAGGACATTCCGGATTTCCTGATCAACGCGCTGCTCTCACGCGAGGACGCGCGGTTTTTCGATCATCACGGCGTGGATGTCCGGGGTCTGGCGCGTGCCACCATCCGCAACATCAAGGACCGCGATTTCACCCAGGGCGCGTCCACCCTGAGCATGCAGCTCGCGCGCAACACCTATGAGATCCGCGAGAAGTCGCTGCACCGGAAGTTTCTCGAAATCGCCATCACGCTGCGGCTGGAAAAACATTATCCCAAGGACGAGATCCTCACCCACTATCTCAACCGCATCTACTTCGGCTCCGGAGCCTATGGCATCGAACAGGCGGCGCGCACCTACTTCGGCAAGCCGACACGCGAGTTGTCCGATGACGAATGCGCGCTGGTCGCCGGCATCATCCGCGGCCCCCACATTTTCTCGCCGCTGCGCCGGCCGGACGCCGCGCTCGAACAACGCCGCCAGACACTCGATCGCATGGCCGCCATGGGTTTCATCACTGCCGAACAACGCGATGCCATCGCCGCCCGGCCGCTCAAGCTGGCCAGCGAAGAAAGCCGGTCGAACCAGACGTCCTACGCGCTCAAGGCCGTGGAACGCGAGCTGGATCTCATTTTGGAAAACCTCGATATCCAGCAAGGCGGCCTGCACGTCCACACCACGCTCGACGCCGCATGGCAGCAGCGCCTGGAAAACGAACTCAACCACGCCGTGCGCGCGCTCGAGTCGGAAAAATCGTGGCGGCATCCGGTGCACGCGAAGCATGCGCCCGGGCAGGAACCCGCCTACGTCCAGTTCGCCGCCGTGACCACCGAGACCCGCACCGGCGCGGTGCTCGCCCTGATCGGCGGCCGCGATTTCAGCCACTCGCGCTACGACCGCACCCGCTCGAAACGGGATCTCGGCTCGGCCTTCGAACCCTTCGTAGCCGCTGCCGCCGCCGAGCGCGGCAAGCTCGTGCTGCCCGGCAAGCCGGTCCAGACCGGCCGCCAGATCGGCCCGGCGGAAGTCGAACGGCTCGCCCGCCGCTGCGGCATCGACGGGCCGTTTCTCCAGACCGAGGACCTGTTCCGCGGCGCGGTGGCCGCCACGCCGATGGAAATGTCCGTCGGCCTCGCCACGCTCGGCAACGACGGCAAGCGCCCGCGCCCGTTCTTCATCCGCGAGATCCGAGATGCCAACGGCAAGCTGCTCCACCGCACCAAGTCCGATCTCACCCAGGCGCTCGGCCCGCATGCCGCCAAGGATGCCACCACCGTGCTCAAGCGCGCCCACGGCACCCGCTGCTTCACCGGCGCCACCGGCTCCGAGCGCGACGCCTGGACCCTGCGCCTCGGCCCCACCGGCTCCACCGCCATCTGGATCGGCTTCGACCAACCCGCCGCCATCGCCCCCGAAAAACGCCTCAAGTCGCTGCTCGACGAATTCGTCCAGCGGCTAGGGAACGGTTAGGGCACATTGCCCGGATATGACACGACACCGGGTTTAGTTATCACGTTCCCCATGTTTCGGTCGCCCCAGCGTGGACGCTATGCGACCGAACGCACAAGCATGCCAGGCGAGTCATTTTTCGCGTTTCTTGCTCCGTCCGCCTTCGCGCTCGGCCTTTGCGCCACCGCGAGACCCGGGCTGGACACGCTGTGGCGCCGCCTTCTGGCGTTGTGATGGCTGGACACGCTGTGGTGCCGCTTTCTGGCGCTGCGGCGGCTGGATGCGCTGCGGTGTTGCCTTCTGGCGTTGCGACGGCTGGATGCGCTGCGGTGTTGCCTTCTGACGTTGTGGCGGCTGGACACGCTGTGGTGTCGGCGCGAGGCGTTGTGGCGATTTCAGCCGTTGGGATTGATCCGCAGGTCGTAATTTTTCCGTGCGGCGGGGGTTTGGCACCGCCTTCGGGGTCTCGGAATCGCGCCGGTTCGGTCGCGCCCGCTCGGGTCTGGTCTCGCTCCGGGCTGGATCGGGACGTACCGACTGCTGGCCGGTCCGTTGCGGCACCCGGGTTGGCCGATCCGCCTCACGGGCCGTGCGCTCCCGCTCCCGCGCAGGTCGGCTTGCCGTCTGCGGAGCGGTTCTGCCGGGTGTCCGGGTGTCCGGACGCACCCGATCGGCTTCAAGAGCCTTGGTCCTCTCCCGACTGGCAATGGGCGATCCGGACCGCTCCACCTTCAAGGCCCTGTCGGGTGCCTTGGCGGTCTTGCCCGCCCGGCCTTCCGAGTTCCGGCGTTGGTTTGCGAAATTTCTCACCTCGCGCGTTTTGGCGACGATCCTTTCGCGGCCGGCCTTGTCCACGTTGCGGAACCTTTGCCCTCCCTCTGCATTACGGCTGCGGGCGTATTGCTCGATCGGGGCGGCGAGAGCGCGGGCGGGCTCACGGTATTCCTTGCGGCTTTGCATGGCGGCCCAAGTGCGTGGCGGCCGCGCGTCCTCCCGGTCACGAAGTCGGTCATACCGGCTTCTGTAATTGCGCTCCCAGTGGCGATCGTGGCGGTGGCTCCAACGGTTGTAGGCGTAGATCGGATCGTAACCGCGGCGCGTATTGTGATAATTGAAGCAGGAGTAATAACCCCGTGTCCGGTAAGCCGGCGCATAGTAATCGCCGAAATAGTAATGGCGGTAGCTCGGACGCAGAAAGAGGTGATCCGTGAACAGCGAGAGACTGATCACCAACCGCGGAGAGTAGCGATAGCCCGCGGAGGCGTAAACAGGGCGATGGTAATGCACGGGGGCGAATACCACGCCGCGGCGGGGAATCGCATAGTCCCAATAACCATCCACGAAAATATAGCCGCGCGGCGTCCAAATATAAGTCGCGGGGACGTAAACCCAGTTTTCGCGGGGGGCGGCCCAATAGCCGGAACGCCATGCGTAGTCGTTCCTCTGATAGGCCCATGTGCCCGGCAACCAGACATGATCGACGCTCGGCGCGGCGATGCTGGGGCCGGATTCAATGCTGCTTGGAGGCGCGGGCAGGTAGGACACCTCGCTGGTCTCGGTGTCTGCCCAATAGCCAGATATCCATTGATGACGGTCGTTCTCGACCGGATTCCAATAGCCGGGCACCCATTCCCGGCCTGGCGGCAAGTTCCGCCAGATTCCGGTGACCCAGAGAAACGTGCCTTGCTCCTCGTCCCATGCCCAATATCCGGGAATCCAGACGACGTTCTCGCCCTCCGGCTGCTGCTCGGGCGGCAATTCATCAATCGCTCCGGGTGGGACGGTGTCGATGATGATTCCGGGTTCCGGATCATAGCTCACGGTGCCTGCGAAGGCCTCGTGCACGGGCCCCCGGGTGAGAAGTTCATAACCGTCATCGGGGACGGCAGCGGCCTGGCCCGGGCTGAAAAACCAGCCGGCCAAGGCGAGGGCGGCGATTTTGCCGAATGTTGCGAGCGGTAGTTGATTCATGATTTTCGGATGCTTGTTCAAAGGGGAGACGTGCATCTCCCGCATTTGATTCATCCGAATCTCAGGCATCGCGCCCCGAATTCTCCACAAGTCGCCGATAACAAGCAACTTGGCTACCCAACACAAAGTTCATTCATCGATACGGCTAAGACATCCGCGCCGGATAACGCTGGCTCTCCGGCAGATCCAGCAAGGCATCGCGGCGCTTTTCATCAAGCGGCCCGGGCTCGAAGATCGGCGTGCAGGATTGGGCGAGGGTCTTGAGGGAATCGACGCCCGCCGGCTGGATCGGCCGGTATTTGCGCGCGGCGGCCACCGTTTTGTCGAAAACATCGAAGTAGCTGGTCGGCAGCGTGGAAACAAGGCCGGGCAGCGAAAGCACCCAGTCCATGGCGAGCTGGTATTCGTTTTCCTCCTCCAGCGGGCGATACCACCAATTGTAGGTTTTCTTCACGCCTTCCGGCCAGCGTCCGCGGGAGACGGGCTTGATGGAGATGAGTGAAACCCCCTTCGCCAAAGCGACGTCGGCCACCTCGCGGCCGAAGCCGGTCTTGAACCACTCGACGAAGTTGAGGGGGAACATGCACGAGTCGAAATCAAAGCCGTTCATCGCCGCGAGCGCGGCCTCGGTGGTGTGCGCGGAGAAACCGATGTGACGGACTTTTCCCTCCTCCTTCGCCTTGAGAATCATCTCAAGCACGCCGCGCGGGCCGAGCGCCTGTTTGACCTCGTCCTCGCGCTGGAGGCAGTGGAGTTGATAGAGATCGAAGTGGTCGGTCTTGAGGCGCTTGAGCGAGCGATCGAGTTCGATGCGCCCTTCCTTGGCGTCGTCCATCTGCGTCTTGCAGGCGAGGAAATACTTGTCGCGCGGCACGCCCTTGAGCCCCTCGCCGGTCTTGATCTCGCATTCGCCGTCCTTGCCGTAGGCGGGGGCGACGTCGAAGTAATTCACGCCGATGTCCAACGCGCTGCGGAGCTGCCCGGTGGCGGCTTTCTGGTCGCCGTTCTTCAGTGCGAGGCAGGGGTAGCCGACGATCGGCAGCGTGCGCCCGGTTTTCCCGAGCGGGCGGCGGGCAATGAGGCCGCTGCCGGCGGAAACGATGTCGGCGGCTCCGGCGATGGCTCCGACCGTTCCGCCCATGCCCGCGAGGAAGGTTCTGCGTTTCATGGCAAGGCATCATCGTGGCTGTGGTGGTTCGCACAAGGAGGAATTCACGGCGGTAGGCGCGTTTGTGAAAACGCGGCGGGTTATTGCGGCGACTCGGCGTCACGCGTTCCGACGAACGCGCCTACGCATCGATTCCAAGCTTCGCCTTCACCTTTTCGATCTCATCGGACAACCCGCCCCAGCGCGAGTAGCTGTTTTCGAGTTTGGTGGTGATGGTGGCTACGGCGTGGGTGGCCTCGCGGAACTTGTCGGGATCGGCGGCGATTTCCGGGTTGGAGAGCGCGGCGGTGAGGGTGGCCTGGGCGGACTCGAATTCGGAGATCTTCGCTTCGAGCGCTTCGAGTTCGTTTTCGAGCGGCTTGAGCACTTTGTTGCGCGTCTCGCGGGCCTCGGCCTCGGCGCGGCGCTGGTCTTTGCGGGAGACGGATGCCGGTTTGCCCGCGTTTGAAGAGGTGCCGAGCTGGGGCTCGGCGTTCCCGGCGGTTTTTTCGAGATAGTAGGTAATGTTTCCGGAAAACAACCGGGGTTGCTCGCCGGGGCGGAATTCGAGCGTCTTGGTGACCAGCGGGTCGAGAAACGAGCGGTTGTGCGAAACGATCAGCACGCTGCCGGGGTAATCGACGAGCGCGCGCTGCAACACGTCCTGCGACTGCATGTCGAGATGGTTGGTCGGCTCGTCGAGGATCAGGAAATTCGCCGGGCGCAGCAGCATGCAGACGAGCGCCACGCGCGAACGCTCGCCGCCGGACAGCACGCCGACTTTCTTGAACACGTCGTCGCCGCGGAACAGGAAACAGCCTAACAGATTCCGCGCATGCGGGGCCGACTCGCGCGAGGCGGCGGCTTCGACGGTTTCGAGCACGGTTTTGTCCGGCGCGAGTTCGTCGGCGTGGTTCTGTGAGAAGAACGAGCAGGCGACCTTGTGGCCGAAGGCGTGCGTGCCGGCGTCGGGCGCTTCCTGCGCGGTGATGAGCCGGCAGAAGGTCGATTTGCCCGCGCCGTTGGGACCGACGATGGCGATCTTCTCGCCCTTGTTGATCTCGAAATCGAAGCCGCTGAAGACTGTTAGAGAGCCATAGCTTTTGGCAACGCCGTCGAGCTTCGCGACCATGTGTCCTGACGGCGGCGGGGTGGGGAACTTGAAGTTCATCACCGCGTCCTCGCGTTCGGGCTCGGGGATGCGCTCGATTTTTTCGAGCATCTTGACGCGCGACTGCACCAGCGTCGCCTTGTTGGCGGAGGCGCGGAAGCGGTCGATGAAGCGCTGGATCTCGGCGATCTCGCGCTGCTGCGATTCGTATTGCTTGCGCTGCGTTTCGCGGCGGATCACCGACTCGCGTTCGAACCAGGAGAAGTTCCCCGCATATTCCTCCGCGCGGCCGTTGGAAAACGCGATGGTGCGGGTGCAGAGTTTGTCCAACAAGCCACGGTCGTGGGAAATCAGGATGATCGCGCCGGGGTAGTTGAATAGATAGTTTTCCATCCACACCTGCGTGTCGATGTCGAGGTGGTTGGTCGGCTCGTCTAACAAAAGAACCTCAGGTTCTTGCAAAAACAGTTTCGCCATGGCGATGCGCATCTGCCAGCCGCCGGAAAACTCCGAGCAATCGCGCGTGAAGTCCTTTTCCTTGAAGCCGAGTCCCTTGAGCACCGATTCGATGCGCGGCTTCATGCGCGCGGGGTCGGCGGAATCGAGTTTGAGTTCGAGGCCGCCGATTTCCTCCAGCAACTCGGCGTAGGGCGACGAGCGCGGATCGAGTTTGGCGAGTTCGTGTGAGAGGCGGTCGATTTTCTCGCGCAGGGCGAGTGTTTCGCCGAAGGCGGATTCCGTTTCCTGCCACAGTGAGCGGCCGCGGACGTGGATGCCCTCCTGCGGCAGGTATCCGGCGCGCGTCCCCTTGGGCATGACCACCGCGCCGCCGTTCGGCGGCTGGATGCCGGCGATGCATTTCATGAGCGTGGATTTCCCCGCGCCGTTGTGGCCGGCGAAGGCGATCCGCTCGCGCGGCTGCACGGCGAACGAGAGGTTGTCGAAAAGCACGCGCGCGCCGAACTCGACGCGCAATGACTGGACGGAAATCATCGGGCGCGGAGCTTGCACGGGAGGGCCGGTGGGTCAACACCTGTAGCGGCGGTCTGTGACCATCGAGCGCTTTCCGCGCGACCGTATCTCCCCTGGGAAGTCAACGACGGTCACAGACCGCCGCTACAGTTCATGCTTCCCGCGCCTCGCCGGAAAAGCCACGCTGTGCCCATGGATGCGGCGATCAAGGAACGTGTGGACGAGTTCATCCGTCGCAAGGGATTGCGGCGCACGGGGCAGCGCGACCAGATCATCGAATCGGCCTTTTCCAAAGACGAGCACTTCACCGCCGAGGAGTTGTTCGACCGCGTGCGCAAGAGCAGCAGCGACATTTCGCGCGCCACGGTTTACCGCACGCTGGCGCTGCTGGTGGAGGCGGACCTGCTGCGCGAGATCGATCTCGGCGAAAACCAGACGACCTACGATCCCAACTTCCTCGACAAGCCGTCGCACAACCACCTCGTTTGCATCGATTGCGGCCGGGTGGTGGAGTTTGAGGACAGCCACATCGACCTGCTCAACGACTGCGTGACACGCCGGCTCGGCTTCCGTCCGGTGCGCCAGACGCTCAAGATCGAGGCCAGCTGCGAGCAGCTCCGCGTCAAGGGCCGCTGCCCGAATCTCATCGCCTCGCGTCTCAGCGGAAAACGCCTGCGCAGGAAAAGATGAAAGCAAATGATGCGTATACCGCATCATGAATTTCAACTCCGGATTGATCGCACTGATTTCCGTCATGCTCGCGACATCCGCCGCTGGCGGCTCGCTGGAGCACGAGTTTGCCAATCCACCGGTCGGGTCTCGGCCGGGCGCATTCTGGTGTTGGCTCAATGGAAACATGACTCCGGAGCAGATCACCCGGGATCTGGAGGAAATGAAGGCCAAGGGCATGGGCGGCGCGGAAATCTGGGATGTCCAGGCGCTCCGCAACCCGGACGATTTCATTCCCGCCGGCCCGCCGTTTCTCGGCGACGAATCGCTCGACCTCATCGCCCACGCCATCCGCGAGGCCGGGCGGCTCGATCTTTATCTCGGCATCATCGCCTCCAGCGGTTGGAACGCGGGCGGTTCATGGGTGCCGCCGGAGCATGCCGGCAAGGGTTTGTTCTGGTCGGAAACCCGGGTCACGGGTCCGGGAAAAACCGAGCTGCGCCTGCCATTTCCCGAGTGCCCCAAGGCCCCGAAGGGCGATGACGGCCTGCCGCTTCACTACCGCGAGATCGCCGTGCTTGCCCTGCCCGCGGCAAAGACGCTCAAGCGCATCGATGACGTGATCGATGTTACGGAATCCATGGACCGCGACGGAACACTCCGCTGGGAAGCGCCGGCGGGAGAATGGACGATCCTGCGCGTCATCTGCACCAACCACGGCCAGAGCCTCATCGTTCCCAGCCCGAATTCCGGCGGCCCGATGATCGATTTCATCGACCCCGCCGCCACCGGGTTCCACCTGCGTTACATTGCCGACCGGATTCTAACAAAACTCGGCAAGCGCGACTTCCGCGACACCGCTTTCCAATACATGGAATTCGACAGCATGGAGCTGGCGGAAGGCGTGCTTTGGTCGGACGGCTTCGCGCAGGACTTCGAGCGCCTGCGCGGCTACGACCCCACCCCGTGGCTGCCCTTGCTGGCCGGATGGAAATTCGAGGACGCGGAGACCGACCAACGATTCCATCTGGATTACAAACTCGCCGTCAGCGACCAGCTCATCCACAGTCACTATGTCACCGGTTCGAAAATACTCGCGGATTACGGGCTCCATCTCGTCGCCGAAGCCGGCGGCCCCGGTCCGCCAATCTGGGACTCCTGCCCGGTGGACGCCATCAAGGCGCTCGGTGCCGTGGACGTGCCGCGCGGCGAATTCTGGATGGGCAATCCGAAGCATATCTTCCTCATCAAGGAGATCGCCAGCGCCGCGCATGTGTATGGCAGACCGATCGTCGATGCCGAATCCTTCACCACCTGGCGGCGCTGGATCGACGGACCGGTGACCCACAAGCAGCTCGCCGACCGTGCGCTGTGCGAGGGATTGAACCATTTCACGCTCCACACGCTCGCCAGCAGCCCGCCCGAGGCCGGGCTGCCCGGGCGCGCCTATCACGCCGGCACCGATATCAACCCGACCGCCACCTGGTGGCCGATGTCGCGGCCGTTTTTCGATTATCTCGCGCGCTCTTCTCACATGCTGCGGCAAGGCCTGCATGTCGCCGATGTTTGCTATTTCTATGGCGGCCAAGCGCCGAATTTCTTCCCTGCCGAATGTTATGTGCCGGAAAAACCGGTCCTGCCGGGACTCGGCACCGGCTACGATTTCGACGTGATCGATGCCAACGCGCTCATCACCCGGCTCAGCGCGCGCGACGGCCGCCTCGTCCTGCCGGATGGCAAAAGCTATGCCCTCCTCGCCCTGCCGGAGCAGAAGCGCATGCCTGTCGAAGTGCTGCGCAAACTCAAGCAACTTACCGGTGAAGGAGCCACCATCCTTGGCCCGCGACCGGAGCGATCGTTCGGTGCCAAACCCACCGTCGAAGAAGAAGCGGAATTCCAGGCGCTCGTCGGCGAGCTGTGGGGAAACAACAAGATCCGTCATGACGTCACGCCTCGCGAGGCGCTCGCCGCCATGGCCATCGGCCCGGATTTCCATGTCGTTGACGAGGCGCAGCGCGGCGACTTCGACTACATCCATCGTAGCACCGAGGACCTTGAGATTTACTTCGTTTACAACAAGACCATGGAACCCCGCACGCTGGACGCCGTGTTCCGAGTCAGCGGTCGAAAAGCGCGCCTGTGGGATCCGGTGAGCGGCCGGATCGAACAACGAGGCAGCTTCCGGGTAGCAGAAAGCGGAACCCGCGGCATCTTCGATCTGCCGCCCGCTGGATCGATGTTTGTGGTCTTCGGAAACGATCCAGTTGCCACTCACGCGGAAACCTTCGATCCCATCGAGCCCATCGCCGTCGATGGCCCGTGGACACTGCGCTTCCCGGATGGCTGGGGCGTCGATCCCGCGCCCATGGTGATCGATACGCTCGAATGCTGGACCCGCTCCGAAACCATCGCGGTGAAACATTTCTCCGGCATTGCGAGCTACGAGACCACTTTGAAAATTCCGCAAGACATCACTAAGACCGGCCAGCCGCTGTGGCTCGACCTCGGCGACCTGCGCGAGACCGCGCGTGTCACCCTCAACGGCCGCGACCTCGGCATCGTCTGGACGCCGCCCTACCGCGTCAGAATCGACGGCGCGCTCCAGCTCGGTGACAATTCGCTCAAGGTCGAAGTCGCCAACCTCTGGGCCAACCGCCTCATCGGCGACCTCAAACATCCCGACCGCGGCACCTACACGCGTACCAACGTCATCAGCGTGTTCAAACCCGACAACCCGCTCTTGCCCTCCGGCCTGTTCGGGCCGGTGCGCATCACCGGCGAGTGAAAACCGCGCTCAGAGCAGCAACATGCAATCGCCGTAGCTATAGAATCGGTAGCGCTCCGCCACCGCCTGGCGATAGGCTTCCAGCACCAGTTCGCGGCCGGCGAAGGCGCTCACCAGCATCAGCAGCGTGCTCTGCGGCAGGTGGAAATTCGTGAGCAGCGCGTCCACCGCTTTGAACTCGTGTGGCGGGTGGATGAAGATATCGGTTTCCCCGGCGTGCCCGTCTTCTTCAATCCGCCTGTCGCTTGCCGCCTGCCGCTTTCCGAGAGTCTCCAGCACGCGGGTGACGGTGGTGCCGACGGCGATCACGCGGCCGGCGGAGTTGATATCTTTTGCGGTCTCCGCACTCACAACATATCTTTCAGAATGCATAATGTGATCGGAAACGACCTCTGCTTTGACCGGGCGGAAGGTGCCGACGCCGACGTGGAGTGTTAGAAACGCATGTGGCAGATCACCCAGCATCTCCGGAGTGAAATGCAGCCCCGCAGTGGGCGCGGCGATGGCTCCCTCCTCGCGGGCGAAAACGGTCTGATAGCGTTCGCGATCCTCCAGTTCGTCGCCGCGGCCCATGTAGTGCGGCAGCGCGAGATGGCCGTGCGTTTCCATGTCCGGCGGCCTGTCCCAGCGGATTAGACGGTCTCCATTGTCATATATTTCGACGACCGTTCCACGCGAGCCTCCGACCATGACCTCGCGGCCGGGTTTCATGCGCTTGCCGGGGCGCACGAGACAACGCCACTCGTTCGGCGCATGGCGATGCAGGCAAAGCAACTCGGTCTTGCCGTCGTCGGAGAAAAAACGCGCCGGAATCACCCGGGTGTCGTTGAGGACGAGCAGGTCATCCGTCCTGACGAACTGCGAAAAGTCGCGGAACATCCGGTGCTCGATGCGCCCTTCCGCCCGATGCACCACCAACATGCGCGAAGCGGCACGGTCCGCCAGCGGTCGCGAGGCGATAAGTTCCTCCGGCAGATGGTAATCGTAATCGCGGGTGCGCGTGGACATGTGTGGCGTGATAGCCTGCGGTTTTCACAGCGGCAAGCTCCGGACGGGCACCCCGGATCCATCAACACCCGACGCAAGTGAATCGCGCCGTGGCAGTGGAACGACAGCAACCGGCGCGTAGCGATCCATGAGGATGCGGCGGCATGCGGGACACGCTTTCCAAGGATGAGCGGATCGCCTCAAGGAGGGTTGCCCGGTCGAATGGTTTGCGCAGGGTGCCGGCGACACCAAGCTTGGCCGCCAGCGGAAGGCAATTCCGCGCCCCTCCATGCCAGCCGCCCGACATGGCGATGATCGGGATGCCCTTGCGGGATGACCGAAGCATCAGAATGGTCTCGATACCATCCTTGCCCGGCATGATTAGGTCGATCAGGCCCAAATCGAACCACTGCGAACGCCACAGGCGGTGCGCCTCGTCGCCGTTGGTCGCGGTCACCACCTCGTATCCCTCGGCGGCAAGTATCTGTTCCACAAGTGGAAGTATCGCGGTTTCATCATCCACAACTAGGATTCGTTTGATGTAGTTCATGGTTTCGGTGTTTGGTTTACCGTTCCCGGGGAGGCGAATCACTGGCTGAGAGACGCATCTCTAGCCGAAACCGGCGGAACGATGCAAGAAAGGCCCGTCACGCGATCACGTGGGGGATTCCATGGCCTTGGTGCGGGAAAGGGATCTAACGGAAACCGGCAATAAATTCAGGGTGCCTGCAAGAATTGCAGACGACAACCATCGATACTGTTTCGTTCAAAATGAACAATCCTTTGGTTTTAAGGGAATTTTGGACAACCAAAGCATTTTGGCACGGCGGCTGCCCATGTGGCCTGGATTCGCATCCGGATTCCGATCTGGAAAAACCTAGCAAGATCACCTGCCACATGAAGACCCAATATCGAACACACGGATCTCCATCGCGTCGCCTCGCGTTGTTGCTGATGCCTTGCTTGGCCGCCGGCGCGGACGCGGCAATGATCGTGCAGACCCGGGAGTTCTCGTTCCTGCCTTATGCCACAAGAACCCTCTCTTTCGACAAATTCGACAGCCATGGCGGCAACACCACCCTGACCGCCGTTCACGTCACGATCCAATACACACGCAGCGGCGGATACGCCGCCTATGACAACGAATCCGAGGCCAGCGCCACCATTACTTTCACCAACCGGCTCACACTGTTGATCGACACCGGGGAGGTCCTTGACCTGACGGAAATGGGATCTTCATCCAGACTTGGCGGAGCCACCGGCCTGAGAGCCACCAGTTCCACATCGGCAACCGTCGGGGCTGACGACGATCCGGACGATCCGAATTTCAACAGCAGCGGACCGGACTATTTCCGGTTCGACCTGCCGGAATTGACCGTAGGCGATTCCGCATACATGCAGAATACGGCGCAGTTCGTGGGCAACGGCACATTCGATCTGCAAATCGAGGGATCCCAGCAGGACACCAGCCAGCTGTTGAGCGGAATGAAAACCTCCACATCGCCCTCGTCGGTGGACGGGTTCATGACCATCACCTACGAGTATGCGGTGACGCCCGTTCCTGAACCCAAATTCTGGTCCATGGCATGTTTTGCCGTGGGCTGGGCACTGTTGATGCGCAGGCGCACCTACTGAACCCATGAATGCCATCCGATGCCGCACGTCAGCGAATTTCAAAACGTTTGCAGTGTATATTCAACTTGGGAACCCTGTGAACGGATTCTGTTACCGCACATTCCTGCGCCTGGTGCCGGGATTGGTTGGTTTGGCGCTTCTGGCCGGTTGCAAGAACACCAGGGCGATGTCCGATCCGTTCAGCGGCGACCGTGCCGGCGAACAACGCGTCATTGACATCGGCCACGGCATCCATATCGATTTCCGTTGGGCTCCAAGCGGACGGTTCATGATGGGCAGTCCCGCCAACGATCCGGACCGGGACCAGGGGGAGAGTCTCCGGATGGTCGAATTCAGTGAGGGATTCTGGATCGCCGAATATGAAACCACCGTCAGGGCCTGGAGGGAAGTGATGGGGAGCGTGCCCGCCATGAGAAAGGCCAGCGACCGGATGCCCGTGGCATGCGTGTCATGGCATGATTGCCGCGAGCTTTTAAAATGTCTCAAACC
>DATISV010000255.1:0-4932 GCA_035468505.1 Luteolibacter sp.
GTGGGCGGTGTTGATGGTGATACCACGTGCTTTTTCCTCGGGAGCGGCGTCGATGTCGGCGTAATTCTTGGCCTGTGCCATGCCCTTGTCCGCAAGGGTGAGGGTAATGGCGGCGGTGAGGGTGGTTTTGCCGTGGTCCACGTGACCGATGGTCCCGATATTGACGTGGGGTTTGTTGCGCTGGAATGCTTCTTTAGCCATGGTGGTGTTGGTTCTGCTTTCTGTGGAGATTGGTGCTTTGTCGCCCTGGAGCTCGTGGCGGGAATTGAACCCGCGACCTCATCCTTACCAAGGATGCGCTCTACCCCTGAGCTACACGAGCGGTATGTGACGCCCCGCCTGTGAACCCGACAAAAACACCGCGCCCGCCCTGTGGTGTGGAGACGAAACGCGGCACCCCTGACGTGCTGTGGGGAAGAGCGGGCGGACCTTAACAAAGCCGACTACCCTGTCAAAAAAAATCTCCGGGGAAAGGATAATTTTTCAAACCTCTGAAAAACAAGGGGTTTCAGAGGCATCCGGGTGTGCTTTGGGGCACGGTGTACGGACTCCGTAGCGATACGCAACCGCGTAACAATCATCTCGGGTGTTGCCATCCGCGGCTGGAATTGGCATGCGTCCGCGCGCGCGTGATCGCTCGTTTCCCCTGACATGAAACCCACCCTACTTGTGCTGGCAGCCGGCATGGGCAGCCGATACGGCGGCCTCAAACAAATCGACCCGATGGGCCCCAACGGCGAGACGGTCTTGGATTACTCGGTGTTCGATGCGATCCGCGCCGGTTTCGGCCGGGTGGTGTTCATCATCCGCGAGGAATTCGCCGACGCGTTCCGCAGCGGCATCGGCGTACGGTTTGCCGACCGCATCGAGGTGGACTACGCGTTCCAACGGCTGGACGACCTGCCGGTGGGCTTCGGCGTGCCCGAAGGCCGGGAGAAACCCTGGGGCACCGCCCACGCGGTCCGCGCCGCGCGGGATGTGGTGGACGGGCACTTCGCGGTGATCAATGCGGACGATTTCTACGGCAGCGACGCCTACCAGCGGGCTGCGGCGTTTTTCACGAACCTGCCGGAAAACGCAACCGCGGCGATGGCGATGGTCGGTTATCCGCTGGAAAACACGCTTTCCGAACACGGCCATGTGAACCGCGGCATCTGCCGGCTCGACGAGGCCGGCTTCCTGGGCAACGTCGAGGAATATCTCGACATCGAACGCGAGGCGGACGGGCAGGTGCGCGGCAGCGCGCTCGACGGCAAGCGCCACATCGTGCCGCCCGGCAGCTTGGTTTCGATGAATTTCTGGGCCTTCGGTCCGGCGTTTTTCGGACAACTGGAGGAAGGTTTCACCCGCTTCCTGAGCGAGTCCGGCGACCAGTTGAAATCCGAGTGTTACATCCCCACGGTGGTGGATCACCTGATTCACGGCGGCCACGCCCGCTGCCAGGTGCTGCGCACGACCAGTTCGTGGTTCGGTGTCACCTACCCCGCCGACAAACCGCATGTCGTGGAGTCCATCCGGAGGCTCATCGCCAGCGGAGAATATCCCGGGAAACTCGCCTGAAATCATGTCTTCCTCCGCTCCATCCGCAGCTGCGGTGGCACCGCCGCAGCACTCCCCCGCCCCGCACGATGTCCGCGCGATCGCCGAACTCTTCGACATGCGCGGCGATTTCATCCACGCCCACCCGCATGGTTCGGGGCACATCAACGACACCTACTGCGCGACGATGGATCAGGCCGGCCAGCGGGTCCGCTACGTGGTCCAGCGGATCAACCACACGGTTTTCAAAAAACCGCTGGAGCTGATGGAAAACGTGGACCGCGTGACGCGCCACTCACTCGCCACCCTGAAGGCGCATGGCCATCCGGAGGCATACCGCCGCACGCTCACCTGCATCCCGTCCAATGAAGGCACACCCTACGCACGGGATGACGAAGGCAACTACTGGCGCGTCTATCCGTTCATCGAGGGAGCGCGCGGACACGACGAACTCGACACCACGGAGCAGGCTTATCAGGCGGCGCGCGCGTTCGGGAATTTCCAGAAACTCGCCGCCACGCTCGGCGGCGCGCGGCTGCACGAGACGATTCCGGATTTCCACCACACGCCCAGGCGCCTCGTAGCGCTGGAAACCGCGATCCTGCGCGACACCGCCGGCCGCGCGACGGAAGTGCGCGGGGAAATCGAGTTCGCCCGGGCCCGTGCCGAGGACTGTGCGCGGATCGTCACATTGTTGGAAAGCGGCGACATTCCCGAGCGCGTCACCCACAACGACACCAAGCTCAACAACGTGCTGCTCGACGACGCCACCGCCGAGGGCGTGTGCGTGATCGATCTCGACACCACCATGCCCGGCTGCGTGCTCTACGACTTCGGCGACATGGTGCGCACCGCCACGCCGACGAGCCGCGAGGACGATCCCGACGCCGCGGGCATCGGCATGCAACCCGACCTCTTCGAGGCGCTGCTGCGCGGATACCTCTCGAGCGCGGATTTCCTCAACGAGGCGGAAATGGCCCACCTCGCGTTTTCCGGAAAACTCATCACGCTCGAAGTGGGCATCCGGTTTCTAACCGACCATCTCGACGGCGACGTGTATTTCAAAACCCGCCGCCCGGGCCACAACCTCGACCGCTGCCGCAACCAGTTCGCCTTCGTCCGCGTGCTGGAGCAAAACATGGACGCCATGGAACGCATCGTGCGCGAGGTCTCGCGCCAAGTCCGCGCATGAAAATCCTCGTCACCGGAGGAGCCGGCTTCATCGGCTCGCACATCGTCGAGTTCCATCAGAACCGCGCGAACGAGATTCGCGTGCTCGACAACCTGCGCAGCGGCTACCGCCGCAATCTCGACGGGCTCTCACATACATTCATTGAAGGCTCGGTGACCGACCGCGCGCTGGTGCGCGAGGCGGTGCGGGGTGTGGATTATGTTTTCCATCTTGCCGCGCTGGTAAGCGTGCCGGAGTCGATGGAAAAACCGCTCGAATGCGTGGACATCAACGTGCGCGGACTGCTCCACGTGATGGAGGAATCCGCCGCCGCGGGCGTGCGCAAGCTGGTCTTCGCCTCGTCCGCCGCGGTCTATGGCGACAACCCCGAAGTGCCCAAGGTCGAGACCATGACGCCGGAGCCGAAAAGCCCGTATGCCATCACCAAACTCGATGGCGAATATTACCTCGATCTTTTCCAGCGCGAAGGCCGGCTGGAATCCGCCGCGCTGCGCTTCTTCAACGTCTTCGGCCCGCGCCAGGATCCGAAGGGCGCCTATGCCGCCGCCGTTCCCATCTTCATCGAAAAGGCGGTGCGCGGCGAGGATCTCACCGTCTTCGGCGATGGCGGCCAGACGCGCGATTTCATTTATGTGAAGGACATCGTCGGCGCACTTGCATTCGCTGCGGAAACCTCCGGCGTGACCGGCGTCTTCAACGCCGGCTACGGCAGCCAAATCACGATCAACGAACTGGCGGAAAAAATCATCGCCTCCGCCGCTTCGTCATCGCGCGTCGTGCACGCCGCAGTGCGCCCGGGCGACGTGCGCCACTCGCGCGCCAGCGCCGACAAACTGATGGCCGCCGGCTGGCAACCGCGCCACACGCTCGATGAGGGACTCGCGGCGACCTTCGATTTCTTCCGCCACGCCTGATCACGGGGCCACCGCGAGGCGCTCCGGCTCGCCTTCGTGCTCGAAGAGGAATCCGTTTTCCTTGTAGGTCTTCAGGCGGAAGTGCGTGGCGGTGGATAGCACGCCTTCCAGAGAACTGAGTTTTTCGGAGACGAACCTTGCCACTTCGCGCAGGTCCGCGCCCTCGACCACGACCATCAGGTCATAACCGCCGCTGGCCAGATAACAGGAAACCACCTGGTCGAAGCGGGCGATGCGCATCGCCAGACGGTCGAAGCCGCCACCGCGTTCCGGCGTGAGCTTCACCTCGATGAACGCGCTCACCGAAGTGTCGCCGGCAATCTCCGGATCGATCACCGCATGGTAGCCGCGGATGGTGCCGTCGCCCTCCCACTCCGTCACACGGCGGGCCACTGTCTCGGAGTCGAGCGAAAGCAGCTCGGCGAGTTCCTGGTGAGGGACGCGCGCTTTGCGGCGCAGAAGTTGCAGCAAGGGGTCGGTGGACATCGCGGATGAAGTGAAAGTGATATGATGGATGATGACGCACCGGCGGCCTTCACGAACCCAGCTCGGGAACGCTCAAAAACTCGCGCCGCCGGTCGTTGAACGGCGCGCCCGCCGCCAGCCAGGCGTCGTAAACCGCCCAGCCTTGCGAGAGCAGGCCGAGCGTGCGGTTGAACCGGTCCGGGCTGTTGAGCACCACCACGATCAGGCGGCGCGGGGTGACGCCCTTGGTGCCGTCGGGTTTCTCGCGCACCAGCGGCTCGCGGTCCATGCAGGTGGCGAGACAGGGGCCGGCGGCCTGTGTGGTGCCGGTTTTCACGCCGAGAATTCCTTCGCGGCCGATCAGCTCGTTGGTGTTGCGCACGCGGTAGCTGCGCTCGCCGGAAGCTCCGGTCACCCTGACCGTGCGGTCCGGCTGGCGGACGATGAAGTTGAACGCATTCCGGCGCATCGCGTAGATCGAAAGCCGCGCCATGTCCGCTGCGGTGGAAAACTGCCGTGCGCCTTTGCGTTCCAAGCCGTGAGGATTGGCGAAGCGCGTTTGGTTCATGCCGATCGCCTTGGCGAGGCGGTTCATTTCGGCCACGAACTCGGCCACCGGATCGCCATCCTTGCCGCGGCGGTTGAGCATTTCGCGGCCGATGTGATCCGCCACGCTCAGCGCCGCCAGATTGTCCGAGCCGAGCAATGCGGAGTAGAGCGCGTCGCGCAGCGTCAGGCGGTCGCCCGGCTGCAGGTTCATCGGATTGGGACCGCCGACCAGGGCAATGGTCTGCGGCGCGATCAAACTCACCTCGCCGAGGT
>DATISV010000256.1:0-3707 GCA_035468505.1 Luteolibacter sp.
GGCAATCTCATGTCCTTCGCCCTGTTCGTCGAGTTCATCGGCAATCCAGCCTACGGCTATGGCTTCGACGCCAAGTTGTCGGGACTCGTCACCAGCACCGTGCCGATGGCCGCCTTCATCTTTACGGTCGTGCCGTGGGGCATCGTCTTCGACAAGCTGCCGTTCTACCGCGTCCGGGCGATGGTGAACCTGTTCTTCATCGCCGGCATCCTGATCTATTTCCTCGGCGGCAGCCTGCTCACGCTTTGCCTCGGCATCGCGCTGCACGGCATCGCCCGCTCGGGCGGCAACATCCTGTGGATGCTGTGGACCACGCGCTTCGCCGCGGAGGAACATCTCAGCGAATACCAGAGCGTCCATTCCTTCCTCACCGGAGTCCGCGGAGTGGCCGCGCCCTTCGTCGCCTATGCCTGTCTCGAACACCTCGGTCCGGTCGCCGTGGCCGTCGCCGCCACCGGCCTGCTCGCTCTCGGCACCCTGCTGATCGCTCCCGAGATCCGCGCGGAATTCCGGGCAAAGTCCGATGCCTTGAAAGGATGATGCGGGATTCCCGCGCCCGGCATGAATGGTTCATGCCGCCGGCCGGTGGGGTCATTCCGCAAGCAGCTCACCGAAGCCGCAAAACAGCTTCGAGTCCCGCGGCGGCAGGGCGGGAAGCGGCGTGTCGTGGTCGAGGTGGCGGCGGCAGATGGCGAAGAATTCGTCCGGAGTTTTTGCGCGGCGCAGTTCGAACTCAAAGCCGCCGGGCAGCCCGTGGGTGATGTAGGCGAGGTGGCGTTTCATGCGCTGGACGTGCGCGTTGGGAATGAGCCGCCTGGTCTCGCGCGCCACTTCATCATATAACTCGACGATGTATCCCAGCAATTCGCGGTGGCTTGGCGCGGGCGCGGCGGTGCCGGCGAAGGCGGCGGTCATTTGGGAAAAAATCCACGGGTTGCGGATCGCCCCGCGGCCGATCATCAGGCCGGCGGCGCGCGTCTGGCGCAGGTAGGCCAGACCGGTATCGACATCCACCACATTGCCGTTGGCGATGACCGGGCAGGGCATGCTTTCCACCGCCATGCGCACGCAGTCCGGGCGGACCGGCGTCTGATAGAGATCCTTCACGCTGCGGGCATGGATGGTGAGGCCGTCGATGCCGTGGCCGCGGAAAATTTCCAATAGCCGCGGGAAGCCATCGCCATCGTGATAACCGATCCGGGTTTTGACCGTGAACCGGCCGGGGATGGCCTCGCGCAAGGTGCCGAGCAGGCGGTGGATTTCCTCCGGTTCGCGCAGCAGTCCGCCGCCGGCGTTCTTGCGGCAGACGATGGGAGCCGGGCAGCCGAGGTCGAGAACGATGCCGGCCACCGGCAATGCGGCGAGTTGCCCCGCGGTGCGGACCAGGCTTGGCAGGTGGCTGCCGATCATCTGCGCGAACACCGGCCGGCCGGTCCGGTTTTCCGTGATCGAACGCACGATGTGCGCGGCGGGCACCGAATCGGGATGGACGCGGAAATACTCGGTGACGAACCAGTCCGGCGCGCCACGGCGGGCAATCACGCGCATGAAGGCGAGGTCGGTCACATCCTGCATGGGGGCGAGGACCAGCGCGGGGCGGTCGGGTGGAAGCAGGTCTCGCATCAGGGTGAATTCCGTTGACAAGACGCATCACGGGAGGAGGCTTCCGGCAAGTTCGAATCACACCGGAAAAAACAGTGGAAAGCGATTTGTTACACACCGAGAAAATCCTCGCGGATCGGAAAGTCTTCTTCCTCGATCTCAAGCGCAACGCCCGTGGCATGGTGGTGAAAATCACCGAGGATGTGAGCGGAAACCGCGACACGATCATGGTGCCGGCCGAGATTCTCGGCGACTTCATCGCGGCGCTCAATGACATCAAGGCCACCGCCGACGATCAGGATTGAGCGGGCGGTTTCCGAGTGGACCAGCCTCCGCCGCCCGTGAATGCTTCCGGCATGGCCAAGCGCGCGACATGGTGGAGAATCACGGGTGCCGCCGCCAGCGGACTGCTGGTGGCGGGGACGTTTCAGCCACTGGATTTCACGCCGCTGGCATGGATCTCGCTGTTGCCGCTGCTGGGCGCGCTGTGGTCGCTGAATGGCGCGCGCGCGGGGCGCCGCGGATTTCTGCTCGGCTGGCTCGGCGGCACGGTGACCTTCGCCACGCAGTTCTGGTGGCTGGGGATCGTTTCGCCGCTCGGCGTGGTGGTGCTGCCATTGTATCTCGGATTGTTCTGGGGGATGATCGGCGCCTATGCCGCCACGCTCGGCAACCCGTGGCGCGAGAGTCCGCGCACCGGCTGGAGCGAATGCGCGCGCAGCCTGCGGCACGCGCTTTGCCTGGGCGCGGTGTGGGCCGGCAGCGAATGGCTGCGCGGCTGGCTGCTCACCGGCTTCGGCTGGAACCCGCTGGGTGTCGCGTTTCACGAAACCCCCGTCATCGCCCAGGCCGCGGATTTGTTAGGCGTGGCGGGGCTCTCGATGCTGCTGGTGTTTTTCCAGGCGGTGTTGCTGCAAACCGGAAAACGGGTATCGCTGACCGCGCGCGACGGCATCCGCCGCCCGCGGCATGATTTCCTCGTCGCGGCGGCGGTGCTTGTGGCTGTGATTTGCTACGGAGCCATCCGCATTGCCGCCGAGGGCCGCGGCGAGTCGATCCGGCTCAAGGCGCTGCTGGTGCAGATCAACATTCCGCAGGATGCGGCGCGCGTGCTGTGGGAGGCGGAAAAAGTCCACATGGCCTACGAGGAGGAAACGCTCAAGGCGCTCGAAGCGCTGGCCGATGCCGATGCGGCGCGCCTGCAGGAAGCCGTGAACACGAGTGACGAAGGCGAGATCTCGCTGAGCTGGCCGGACTGGGTGATCTGGCCGGAATCCGCGCTCACCGGGCGCTATCTGCGCACCGCGGACGGCACCTGGGCCACCTGGCTCGAGAACCTCGAAACGATCGCCCGCGTCCGCGAAGCCGGGCCGTTCACCCTGATCCACGGAACCAACGAACTGGAAGCCGTGGCACACGGCGAGGACGAACTGATGGTCATGGAAAAGGGCCGCGCGTGGAACTCGATCGCGGTGATGGATGCGGATGACGAACTGCAAAGCTACCGCAAGCGCCACCTCGTCATCTTCGGCGAAACCATCCCGTTCGTGGATTCCATTCCCCTGCTCAAGAAACTCTACGAGCAGCAGGCCGGCATCGAATACGGCGGCTCGTTCACGCCGGGCGAGTCCACCGAACCAATGCCCGTCGCCTCCGCGTCCGGCGAGACAATCTCGGCGATTCCGACGATTTGTTTTGAAGACACACTCGGCCGTCTCGTCCGGCTATTCGTGCGCCCGGCCCCGCAGGTCATCGTCAACGTCACCAACGACGGCTGGTTCAAGGAAAGTCCCGCCGCGGCGCAGCATTTCGCCAACGCGCGATTCAGGGCCATCGAACTGCGCCGCCCGATGCTGCGCGCGGCCAACACCGGAGTCAGCGCGGCGGTGGACACCACCGGCTCCACCGCCCACCCGGACAACGGCAGGCCGCAGATCATCACGGATGGCCGCGGCAGCCACTTCACCCGCGGCAGTCTGCTCGCAGAAATCGATGTGCCACTGCGGCCATCGTTTTCGCTCTACGCCATCATCGGCGATGCGGGCATCGTCGTCCTGTGGCTCGGCGCGCTCGTTGATTCATACTGGCGCCGTCACACGATCCAG
>DATISV010000257.1:0-2915 GCA_035468505.1 Luteolibacter sp.
ACAGCCGCCGCTCCGCCATCCTCAAGTCGCTGGAAGAACGCAGCCTGCTCACCCCCGAGCTGAAGAAAAAAGTCGAAGCCGCGGCCACCATGAACGCGCTCGAGGACGTCTTCGCGCCGTTCCGCCCGAAGCGCCAGACGCGCGCCACCAAGGCGGTCGAACGCGGCCTCACGCCGCTCGCCGACTGGCTGCTGGAAAACCAACACGCCGACCCCGCCGACGAGGCGGCGAAATACATCGACGCGGAAAAGGAAGTCCCCACCGCGGAAGACGCGCTGGCCGGCGCGCGCGACATCATCGCCGAACGCGTGGCCGACGACGCGACGCTGCGCGGTGCTGTTAGAAAAATCTACGAAGAGGAAGCCGTCGTTTCCTCCAAGGTCATGTATGGCAAGGAGGAGGAAGCGGACGCGCAGAAGTTCCGCGACTACTTCGAGTGGAGGGAACCGCTCAAGTCCATCCCGTCGCACCGCATGCTCGCCATCCGCCGCGGCGAAAAGGAAGGCTTCCTGCTCATGCGCGTCGAGGTTCCGTTGGAGCGCGTCGTCCTGCAAGCGCTGCCCGACTGGGTGAAATCCACCGGCGAATCCGGTAAACACGTTTCCCTCGCCGTGGAAGACGGCTGCAAGCGCCTGCTTATGCCTTCCATGGAAACCGAGGCCCGCCTCTCGGCGAAAAAACGCGCCGACGAAACCGCCATCACGGTCTTCGCCGAAAACCTGCGCGAACTCCTGCTCGCCTCGCCGCTCGGCGAGAAACGCCTGCTCGCCATCGATCCCGGCTTCCGCACCGGTTGCAAGACCGTGGTGCTCGACCGCTCCGGCAAGCTGCTCCACCACACCGTGCTGCACTGCACCGCCGGTTCCAACAGCCAGCAATACGAAGCCGCCGTGGAACTCACCACATTGCTCAAGAAGCACGAAGTCGAGGCCATCGCCATCGGCAACGGCACCGCCTCGCGCGAAACCGAAGCCTTCGTGAAAAAACTCAAAGTCACGCTGCCGATCATCGTCGTGAACGAAAGCGGTGCTTCCATCTACTCTGCATCCGATGTCGCTCGTGAGGAGTTCCCCAACGAGGACGTTACCGTTAGAGGCGCGGTTTCCATCGGCCGCCGCCTGATGGACCCGCTCGCCGAGCTGGTGAAGATCGATCCCAAGTCGATCGGCGTGGGACAATACCAGCACGACGTCGAACAACGCGCGCTCAAGACCTCGCTCGACGACACCGTCATCTCCTGCGTCAACGCCGTCGGCGTGGAACTCAACACCGCTTCGAAACAACTGCTCTCCTACGTGTCCGGACTCAACTCGACGCTCGCCGAAAACATCGTCGCCTTCCGCAACGAACACGGTGCCTTCGCCTCCCGCGAACAGTTGAAGAAAGTTCCGCGCCTCGGCGAGAAGGCCTTCGAACAGGCCGCCGGCTTCCTCCGCGTCCGCGGCGGCGCGCATCCGCTCGATTCGTCCGCCGTCCACCCGGAACGCTACGCGCTCGTCGAACAAATGGCCGCCGATGTCGGCTGCAAGGTCGAGGAACTCCTCACCAACGACGCCGCCCGCAAGAAGATCGACCTGAAAAAATACGTCAGCGCCGATGTCGGACTACCCACGCTTCAGGACATTCTAGCAGAACTCGCCAAGCCCGGCCGCGACCCGCGCAAGCAATTCGAACTGTTCTCGTTCCAGGAAGGCGTGGAAAAACCGTCCGACCTGCAACCCGGCATGAAACTCCCCGGCATCGTCACCAACGTCACCGCCTTCGGCGCATTTGTGGATGTCGGCGTCCATCAGGACGGACTCGTCCACGTTTCCCAGCTCGCCGCTCACTTCGTGCGCGACGCCTCCGAAGTCGTGAAAGTCGGCCAGAAGGTTCACGTCACGGTCATGGAAGTGGATCTCAAGCGCAACCGCATCGCGCTTTCCATGAAGTCCAACCCGGATCTCGACGGCCAGCGCCGCGCCGCCCCCGGCGACCGCGGGCAAGGCCCAGCACGCACCCGCAATCCCCGCCCCGCCGCCGCGCCCAGCAACGACTGGTTCTCGCAGGCGATGCAGAATGCGAAGAAGAAATAGGGCAGGAAGGCTTCATCCTGTCGCTGTCAGACATGGGTTGCCAAAAAGTCAGATTCTGGTAGTGGTCTTTTATGAAAATCACTGTCGATCTTCCGGAAAAAGACCTGCGCGATATTTGTCGGATCACGGGGATATCAAAAAAAGGCCCCGCCATCCGGAAACTGCTGGATGACGCCTTGCTTCTCCAGCGGAGGGCCGAATTTGCGGGGAAATTCGTTTCCGGAGAATGGGGTGCGGAACTTGCGGGCGTGGAAGAGTCCAAGGCGGCCGGCAAGGCAAAAACCCAGACCTTTGCCGGACAATGGCGCGATTGATCGAATCCTCGTTGTGGGTGGATTTCACCCGCAGGAAATCCCCGGTGTCGCTGAAGCGCCTCATCGAGCCGTGGATTCTCGATCCCGCTGCGGTCCTGTGTGATCCGGTCATTTTCGAGGTTCTTCGCCACGCCAGCAGACAGGAGCGCGGGCAAATCGAGGCCCAGTTTTCCACGTTTCCGATCCTTCCGACCCCACCCCGCATCTGGCGGGATGCCACGCGGCTGGGGCAAACATGCCGGGACCGGGGATTCAACGCCGGTTCGCTGGACCTGATCATCGCCGCCATCGCGATTCATCACAAGGTGGAGGTCATCACCTTCGATGCGGATTTTTCCAGAATCGCGGATGCATCCACGCTTATGGTCCGTTTGCTTTCCCGTGACGAGGCGTAAAACCGGGTTCCACGTGGTCGATTCGTTCCCGCAGGCGATGCAGCATGCGAAGAATAAGTGATGAATGCTTCGCATTGGTAACGTGGCGGCGGATTGCATCCGCCATGCCCTGCTGGATTGGCTTGGCGGAT
>DATISV010000258.1:0-1546 GCA_035468505.1 Luteolibacter sp.
ATAATCACGCAGCACATTGCCGGTGACGGAGATGGTGTCGAGTCCCCTGACGATGCGTTCAAGGGTGAGCTTGCAGGCTTCGGCGGGCGGAAGGATGCGGAGGTCGAGGCCGGTGGTGTCGTGGTCCTTGAGATAGGTTTCCACCTTGGCGATGAGTTGGGCGTCATGGGCGCGGTTTTTGTCGAGCCAGAAAACGGCGGGCGTGTTGGATGCGCGGGCACGGTTGACGGCGAGTATCACCCAATCGCGGATCGGCGCGTCCTTGGTCTGGCAGGCACGCCAGATGTCGCCGGCCTGGACGTCGTGGGAAAGGAGGGTTTGGTTGTTGGAATCCACGATGCGCACGCTGCCGTCGACGGGGATTTCGAAGGTCTTGTTGTGCGAGCCGTATTCCTCGTCGGCCTTGGCCATCAGGCCGACGTTGGGAACGGAACCCATGGTTTTCGGGTCGAGCGCGCCGTTGGCTTTGCAGAAATCGACCACCGCCTGATAGACGCCGGCGTAGGAACCGTCGGGGATGACGGCGAGCGTGTCCTGGGGCCTGCCTTCCGCGTTCCACATCCTGCCGCCCTCGCGGATCATGGCGGGCATCGAGGCATCGACGATCACGTCGCTGGGGACGTGCCGGTTGGTGATGCCCTTGTCAGAGTTGACCATGGCGAGCGCCGGGCCGGAAGCCAGTGCGGCTTGAAGGTCGGCTTCCAAGGCATGCAGTTGTTTGTCCAGTTCAGGTTGGCCTTGGCGGTTGGAAACCGCCGCCACTTTCGCAATCAGGTCGCCGAGGCCGTTGTTCAGGTTCACGCCCAGTGCGTCGAGGGTGGCGGCGTGTTTTTCCAACAGGTTCTTGAAAAACACCTTCACCGCGTGGCCGAAGATGATGGGGTCGGACACTTTCATCATGGTGGCCTTCATGTGCAGCGAGAACAACACGCCCTCGGCTTTGGCGGCGGCGATTTGTTCGGCGAGGAAAGATGTTAGAGCGGCCTTGCTCATGAAAGTCGAGTCGATCACCTCGCCGGCTTCGAGCGCGAATTCCGGCTTAAGCACGGTGACCGTGCCATCGGCGGCGACGTGCTCGATGCGCACGGTGGCGGCTTCTGTTAGAGTGACTGATTTCTCGTTCGAGAAGAAATCGCCCTTGCCGCCCATGGTGCCGACGCGGGTCTTCGAGTCCGCGCTCCACGCGCCCATCTTGTGCGGGTGGGCCTTGGCGTAGTCTTTCACCGCCTTGGGCGCGCGGCGGTCGGAGTTGCCCTCGCGCAGGACCGGATTCACGGCGGAGCCGAGCACTTTGGCATAGCGGGTGCGGATTTCCTTTTCCGCGTCGTTGGCAGGGTTTTCCGGAAAATCGGGGATCTTGTGGCCCTTCGCCTGAAGCTCGGCGATGGCCGCCTTGAGCTGCGGGATCGAGGCGGAAATGTTCGGCAGCTTGATGATGTTCGCCTCGGGCTTGAGGGTGAGCGCGCCGAGTTCGGCGAGGTCGTCGGCCTTGCCGGTGATTTCCGGGAACTGCGCCAGGATGCGGCCGGCCAGTGAGATGTCGCGC
>DATISV010000259.1:0-10437 GCA_035468505.1 Luteolibacter sp.
CCGTATCGCCAAGGCTGCAAAATCCAACCCGGACCTGATTTTGCAAGACCACGAATGGACTCGTGGCTGGCAGTTCCGGGTGGGGCTGGCCGGGCTTTTCGAAGATGCCGCGGCTCAGCAAATGCTGCCCGACATCGAACACGTCGAAATCGTCCATCACCCCGCGCATCGCAATTGCGCGCTGCAATTGCTCGCTTGGCTGGCCGAACAAGCCGGCTGGCGGGATGCGGAGGATGGAACGCTTGGATTCCGCGGTCGCGGCGGGCGGACGATCCGCGTCGAGCTGGCCGAAGATGCTGCTGCCCCGTCCGTTTCCTCGCTCACCTTGCGGGCTGGCGCGCGGCGCGCACGCGTCCTTCAGTCCACCGGGGCCACCCATGTCGAGCGCTCCTTCGAGACCCCCGGCTACCGGATTTCCTCGCTCGCTCCCGCGGACCCCGCGTCGCCGGGCGAGTTGGTGGGCCTGCAACTCGCTCGGGCCGGAAGGAACACGCTGTTCCACAAAATCCTACCGCGCTTTCGGGCATTGCTCTGAAAGAAAAAACCGCCCCGGTTTCCCGGAGCGGCTTTTGTGATGGGGCGGCGCGAGTGCGTTACTTGCGCTTCGCGGTTTTCTTTTTCCCGGCCTTTTTCGACTTGGGTGCGGCGGCTTTTTCGTCCTCAAGCGCCGCCTGGGCGGCGGCGAGGCGGGCGACCGGCACGCGGTAGGGCGAGCAGGAGACGTAGGCGAGACCGAGCTTGTGGCAGAACTTCACCGAATCCGGATCGCCGCCGTGCTCGCCGCAGATGCCGAGCTTGATGTCCGGGCGGGTGGCCCGGCCCTTGGCGGCGGCGACTTCCATGAGCTGGCCGACGCCGGTGACGTCGAGCGAGGCGAACGGGTTCTTCTTGAAGACTTCCGCTTCGGTGTAGGGCATTAGGAACGCACCCATGTCGTCGCGGCTAACGCCGAGGCAGGTCTGGGTGAGGTCGTTGGTGCCGAAGCTGAAGAACTCGGCGCCCTTGGCGATCTCGTCGGCGGTGAGCGCGCCGCGCGGGACCTCGATCATGGTGCCGACCTGATAGGTGAACTTCACCTTCTTCTCGGCCATGACTTCCTTGGCGACGCGGTGGACGATTTCCGCCTGCAGGTCGAACTCCTTCTGGAAGCCGACGAGCGGGATCATGACTTCGGGTTTCACCGGGATCTTCTTCTTCGCCACGTCAGCGGCGGCTTCGAAGATCGCGCGCGCCTGCATCTCGGTGATTTCCGGATAGGCGATGCCGAGGCGGCAGCCGCGGTGGCCGAGCATCGGGTTGAACTCGTGCAGGTCGTGGACGCGCTGGATGATGAGTTCCACCGGGATGCCGATCTTGTGCGCGAGGTCGAGCTGCTGCTCCTTGGTGTGGGGCAGGAACTCGTGAAGCGGCGGATCGAGCAGGCGGATGGTCGCCGGCAGGCCCTTCAATTCCTTGAAGATGCCGGTGAAGTCCGCGCGCTGGTAGGGCAGCAGCTTGGCGAGCGCCGCCTTGCGCGCCTCCAGCGTGGTGGCGAGGATCATCTCGCGCATCGCGTCGATGCGGTCGCCCTCGAAGAACATGTGCTCGGTGCGGGTCAGGCCGATGCCCTGCGCGCCGAACGCGGTGGCGATGCGGGTCTGCTCCGGGGTGTCGGCATTGGTGCGGACCTTGAGCTTGGTGACCTTCGAGCACCACTCCATGAGCTGGAGGAAGCTCTTGAACTTCTCGGTCTTCTTGGCGGCCGCGTTGTTGCTGACGATGCCGGTGATGATTTCCGAGGGAGCGGTCTGGATCTGGCCGCCATAGACGATGCCCGAGGTGCCGTCGATGGAGAGGAAATCGCCTTCCTTGAACACCTGGCCGGCGGCGCTGACGGTGAGCTTGTCGTAGTCGATCTCGATTGCGGAAGCGCCGCAGACGCAGACCTTGCCCATCTGGCGTGCGACCAGCGCGGCGTGCGACGAGACACCGCCCTTGGCGGTGAGGATGCCCTCGGCGGCGATCATGCCGCGGAGGTCTTCCGGCGAGGTTTCGTTTCTGACAAGCAGGACCTTTTCGCCCTTCGCCTCGGCGGCGGCGGCGCGGTCGGCGTTCAGATAGATCTTGCCGGAAGCGGCGCCGGGGCCGGCCGGGAGTCCGCTGGCGATGGCCGTGGCCTTCTTCACCTCGGTGGTGTCGAAGATCGGGGCGAGGAGCTGGTCGAGCTGCTCGGCGGGGTTGCGCATGACGGCGGTCTTCCAGTCGATGAGCTTCTCCTTGACCATGTCCATCGAGAACTTGAGCGCGGCGGCGGCGGTGCGCTTGCCGTTGCGGGTCTGGAGCATGAACAGCTTGCCGTCCTGGATGGTGAACTCGACGTCCTGCACGTCCTTGAAGTGCTTCTCGAGGATGGCGCGGACTTTCATCAACTCGGCATAACTCTTCGGCATCTGCTTCTTGAGCTTGATGACGGGCTCGGGCGTGCGGACGCCGGCGACGACATCCTCGCCCTGTGCGTTGATGAGGAACTCGCCGTAGAATTCATTGACGCCGTTGGCCGGGTTGCGGGTGAAGGCCACGCCGGAGCCGGACTTCTCGCCGGTGTTGCCGTAAACCATCGCCTGCACGTTCACCGCGGTGCCCCACTCGGCGGGGATGTTGTATTTGCGGCGATAGACGATCGCGCGGTCGTTCATCCAGGAGCCGAACACAGCGCCGGCGGCGCCGCGGAGCTGGTCCCAGGGATTGCTCGGGAACGACTTGCCGGTGCGCTCCTTGACGAGCGCCTTGAAGCGCTTGACGAGTTCCTGCTGGTCCTCGGCGGTTAGATCGGAATCGATGATGTCCTTGCCGTATTTCTCGTGTTTGAAGCCTTCGATGACGACTTCGAACGGCTCGTGGTCCTCGGTCGGGAGCTTCTGCACGCCGAGCACCACGTCGCCGTACATCTGGACGAAGCGGCGGTAGCAGTCCCAGGCGAAGCGCTCGTTTTTGGTGGCCTTGGCCAGCGAGAGGACGGTGTCGTCGTTGAGGCCGAGGTTGAGGATGGTGTCCATCATGCCGGGCATCGAGTCGCGCGCGCCGGAGCGGACGGCGACGAGCAGCGGCATGCCTTTCGCATCGCCGAATTTGCAGCCCATGATCTTCTCCATGTTGGCCACGCCGGCCTCCATCTGCGCCTGGAGCGTGGCGGGGTAGGTTCTACGATTGGCGTAGTAATAAGTGCAGACCTCGGTGGTGATGGTGAATCCCGGAGGCACCGGCAGGCCGATGCGGGTCATTTCCGCCAGGTTGGCGCCCTTGCCGCCGAGCAGCGCCTTCATCGTGCCGTCACCGTCGGCCTTGCCGGCTCCCCAGGTGTAAACGTATTTCGTTTTGCTGTTGGTGGACTTCTTCGCCGCTTTGGTGGCGGGTTTCTTGGCGGCCTTGGCGGCCTTCTTTTTGGTAGCCATCTTGGATATCGGTGGGGTTGTGTGGAGACGCCGGCGCGTCGGGAAACGGCCCCGGTCCGGCGAAAGGCGCGGGAAACTAGGCGGCCCGCCCGGAGGCTGTCAATCAAGCAGTTTCCGGCGTGGCGGCGGTTTGCAACCGCCATGTCCACCTTCATCCATACGATGAAGATGCCGTTTTTGCGGACGGGCTTGGCGGATGCAATCCGCCGCCACTTTTCATCGCAGCCCGCGCAGCAGCAGTTCGGCGTTGGTCTTGGTGGCCTTGAGGTTGCCGAGCAGGGTCTCGATGGCGTCGCCGATCGGCAGGCCGGCGAGTTGGCGGCGGATGTCCACCACCTTGACGAACTCGTCGGGGTGATAGAGCCGGTCGTCATTGCGGGTGCCGGACTGCGGGATGTGGATGGCGGGATAGACGCGGCGCTCGGCGAGTTCGCGGTCGAGCCGGACCTCCATGTTGCCGGTGCCCTTGAATTCCTCGAAGACCACGTCGTCGAGCCGGCTCTCGGTTTCCACCAGCGCGGTGGCGAGAATGGTGAGCGAGCCGCCTTCCTCGACGTTGCGGGCGGTGCCGAAAAACTTGCGGGATTTCTGCAGGGCTGCGGGACTGACGCCGCCGGAGCCGATCGGGCCGCCCTGCATGGCGGAGTTGTGGCCGCGGGCGAGGCGGGTGAGCGAGTCGAGCAGCAGCACCACGTCCTTGCCCATTTCCACCAGCCGCTTGGCGCGTTCGAGCACCAGATCGGCCACCTGCGCGTGGCGGCGCGGGGCTTCGTCGAAGGTGGATGAAAACACGCGGCAGTGCACGGTTTCCTCGAAATCGGTGACTTCCTCCGGTCGCTCGTCGAGCAGCAGCACCACCAGTTCGGTGTCCGGATGGTTGAGTCGGACCGAGCGGGCGATCTGCTTGAGCAGGATGGTTTTGCCGCCACGCGGCGGGGCGACGATGATGCCGCGCTGACCCTTGCCGAGCGGGGCGATCAGGTCGATGACGCGCACGCCGAGGAAATCGGGGCCCTCGCCTTCGAGGTGGATGCGCTCGTCGGGAAACAGCGGGGTGAGTTTGTCGAACTCGGTGGGCGGCTGGTAATCGGCGACCGGAATGCCCTCGACCTCCAGGATCTCGGCGGTGGTGAGATACTTGTCCTTTTCGCGCGGCGCGCGCACCCGCACCTTGACCATCTGGCCGACGCGCAGGCCGTGCTCGCGCATCAGGTTGAGGTTCATGTGAATGTCGTCCGGACCGGGCCGGAAACTGCGCTCCGGGTCGCGGATCATTGCGAAGCTTTCCTTGCCCTGCTCGATCACGCCCTCGCACACCAGCCCGGTGCCTTCCTGGCTGAGGAAGCAGAGGATTTCATAAACCAACTGGCTCTTGGTGATACCGCCGGGGATGCGGGCGGGCAGCGTCTCGGCCATCGCCTGCAGCTCGTTGAGCGGCTTGCGGCGCAGCGCGTTGACATCGACGGAGATCGGCACCGAGACCGGCAGCTTGGCGCTGGCGGCGGTTGATTCGGTAGCGGGGGATTCGGTGGACTGACTCATGAGGAATTCCTGGGCAAAGCGGCGGATTTGGGCGCGGAGGACGGCTTGCGGGCCCTCGTTCCAGAAAACCACGTCCGCAAGGGCGATTTTTTCCTGAACCGGAAGCTGCGCGGCAAGGATCGATCCGATCAACGACTCGTCGAATGCCGAACGGGCTTTCAGCCGCTTGATCTGGGTGGTCCGGGAGGAGGCGACCAACAGGACCCGGCTTTGGCCGATATCGAAGCCTTTTTCGAAAAAGAGCGGCACGTCCGCGACGAACAGCTCCGCGCCCCGTGTAGCAGCGGCCTCGATGGATGCAAGACATTCCTCTTTCACCCGCGGGTGGAGGATTCCCTCCAAACGCAGCCGCGCCGCATCGTCGGCAAACACCCGGCCGCGCAGGAAATGGCGGTCGATCCGCCCCTGCGGGTCCAAGGCACCCTCGCCGAAGGCCTCGGCCACGAATGCGGAAACCTCCGCATCCGACTCCAGCAGCCGGTGCACCGCCGCGTCGCAATCGAAAATCTCCAGCGAGGGAATGTACTCGCGGAGGAACCGGCACACCGTGGATTTTCCGGACGCGATCCCGCCCGTCAGAGCCATCACCTGCATGCCGCGCAGTTTCACGGGCCGCCGGGGCGGATGCAAGATGCAAGATGGCGGTTTCCGGCACCTTCCCATCCGGGGGGTTGCCAGCGGCGCGCGGGACGTGCATGACTCGCCGCGCGTGAAACAAACGATCGTGACCCTCGACATGGAAGGCGTGCTGACGCCGGAGATCTGGATCGCCGTGGCGGCGGAAACCGGCATCGACGAACTGCGGCGAACCACCCGCGACGAGCCGGACTACAACGTGCTGATGCGCGGCCGGCTCGATTTGTTGGAACGCCACGGGCTCGGCCTTTCCGACATCCAGCGGGTGATCGGCACGCTCGACCCGCTGCCGGGCGCGCGCGAATTTCTCGACGAGCTGCGCACGCTCACACAGGTGATCGTGCTCTCGGACACCTTCGAGCAGTTCGCCGCGCCACTGATGCGCAAACTGGCGTGGCCCACGCTGTTCTGCCACCGGCTGGTGGTGGAGGGCGACCGCGTGACCGACTACCGCCTGCGGCTGCCCGACCAGAAACGCGAGGCGGTGCGGGCATTGCGCGGGCTGAATTTCCGCGTCATCAGTGCCGGGGATTCCTACAACGACACCACGATGCTCGGCGCGGCGGACACCGGCTTCCTGATCCACGCGCCGGAAAACGTGAAAGCGGAGTTTCCGCAATTCAAGGCGGTGGACACGCTGCCGGAGTTGTTAGAGGTAATCAAGGTCGCGCTGGCCGGCTGAGCGGCGCGCTTACTTGTTGGCGGCCATGTGGTCGAGCAGGCGCTGGTTGAACTCGTCGGCCATGTTGAAGCCGAGCCGGCGGAGCTGTTGGTCGAGCGCGGCGATGGTGACCATGCGCGCGGTGTCACGGCCGGGAGCGACGGGGATTTCCACATGGGTGACCTTCTGGCCGAGAATCTCGTAGGTTTTCTGGCGCATGCCGAGGCGGTCCACCTCGTTGAGGTCGGCGTGGGGCTTGAGGCTCACTACCATGTCGAGCCGCTTGTCCGGGCGGATCGAGGCGAGGCCGTAGAGGTTGGCCACGTTGATGATGCCGATGCCGCGGATCTCCATGTAGCCGCGCGAAAGGTCGGGCGAGCTGGCCACCAGGTCGCCGCCGACGTATTTGATGCGCACCACGTCGTCGGCCACCAGCGAGGCGCCGCGTTCGAGCAGGCCGATGGCGGTTTCGGATTTTCCGGAACCGCTCTTGCCGAGGATGAGCACACCCACGCCGCGCATGTCCACCATGCAGCCGTGGAGCGAGACGCTGGGCGCGAAGTCGTGTTCGAGACGGATGGTGGCGACGTTGAGGAAATTCATCGTCACCATCGAGGTGCCGAACACCGGGATGCCCTTCTCATTGGCCACGGCCATCAAGCCGGCGTCGAGCGACCCGCCGCGGGCCACCACCACGCAGGGGATGTCGCGGTCGCACATCCGCCGGAAGCGGTCGAGACGCATCGGATCCGGCAACTTGCGCAGGTAGGAAAGCTCGGAAAACCCGAGCACCTGCACGCGTTTCCAGGCGAAGTAGGTGAAAAAACCCGCCAGCGCCAGACCCGGGCGGTTCATCGCGGACTCGCTGATGGTGCGTTCGAAGCCCACCTTTTCGCCCAGCAGCGTGAGGCCCAGCGCCTTGGCGTGGGAATCGAAGAATTTGCCGACGGTGATCGAGGCGACGGTCTTGACGCGGGATGGCATGGCACGGACTCAAGCAGATCGAAACCGCCGCGGCACGAGAAAACATGCAAGCGAGAGCGATGGATTGAAGATCGGTGATGTCGGATTTTTGATTTGGGAGTCAATGTCCTGACCGCTCCTCGAAAAATCGGAAATCAACAATCGTCAATCGACCTCCTCCTATTCTGCCGCTCCCGCCTCACCGCGTCCCCGGCGTAGATGGCGATGGCGGACCAGATCATCGCGAAGGAAAGCAGGCGGGTGGCGGTCATCGGTTCATTATAGAGTTTCCAGCCGATGAAGAACTGGATGGTGGGACCGATGAACTGCAGGATACCGAGCGTGGTGAGCGAAATGTGGCGCGCGGCATGGCCGAAAAAGACCAGCGGCAGCATGGTTGCAAGGCCGGTGGCGGCGATCAGCAGCGCACGTGGCCACGAGCCGCCGAAGGCCTCCCCCACCCCGGCGGAATGCAGCCACAGCCAGCCGGCGGCCAGCGGCGCGAGCAACAGGGTTTCCACCGTGAGCCCCTGCACCGAGGGCAGCGGCGAGCGTTTTTTCACCACCGCATAGAGCGAGAAGGTCACGGCCAGCACCACCGCCACCCACGGGAACCCCTTCACCGCGGGGACCTGCGCGGCCACGCCGCAGAGCGCCAGCACGATGGCCGCGAGCTGTGCGCGGTTGTGCCTTTCGCCGAACCACAAAACGCCGAAGAGCATGTTGAGAAACGGATTGAGATAATAACCGAGCGCGCCTTCGAGAATGCGGTCGTTGAGCGTGGCCCAGACGTAGAGCAGCCAGTTCGAGGCGAGCAGCGCGCCGGACATCAGGTGCCAGCCGCAGGCGCGCGGCGTGCGCAGGCCCGCCACCACCGCGCGGGTTTCGCGGCGCAGCCACAGGATTCCTAACAGGATCAACAGCGACCACAGCGTGCGGTGCGCGATGATCGATGGCGGCGGCAGGAAATCGAGCTGCTTCCAGAAAACCGGCAGCACGCCCCACAGGAAAAACGCCGCGATGGCGGAGAAGATTCCGGAGCGCTGCGGGTTCACGCCGCGAGGTGTAGCCGCGGGCGGGATTCAAGGAAGTGCGTTTTCCATCACGCGAACAACTCGCGGCACAGCAGGCAGGATTTTCCATCGCAGCCGCGCGCGGTGCAGTGCTCGCGACCGTAGAAGATGATCTGCAAGTGCAGCTTGTTCCATGACTCGCGCGGGAAGAGTTTTTTCAAATCGCGCTCCACCTGCTCGACGTTTTTCCCTGGGCTGAGTTTCCAGCGTTTGGCGAGGCGGTGGATGTGGGTGTCCACCGGAAACGCGGGCACGCCGAAGGCCTGGGCCATCACCACCGAGGCGGTCTTGTGGCCGACGCCGGGCAGTGCTTCGAGCGCCGCAAAATCCGCCGGCACCTCGCCGCCGTGTTGCTCGACGAGGATTTTCGACAGTTCGGAAATCGCCTCCGACTTGCGCGGCGAGAGTCCGCACGGGCGGATGATCTCGCGGATCGCCTCCACCGGCACGCGCATCATGTCGCGCGGGTTGTCGGCCAGGGCGAAAAGCGCGGGCGTGACTTGGTTGACGCGCACATCGGTGCATTGCGCGGAGAGCAGCACGGCGACGAGCAGGGTGTAGGCGTCCTTGTGGTCCAGCGGGATCGGGGTTTCCGGATAGAGTTCTTCGAGGCGGCGGTGGATGTGCCGGGCGCGTTCCTGCTTGAGCATGCGCGGAATCTTCCCGTGCGGATCACCGCTGAAAAGCCAGAAGCGTGCGATGCGGCTTGCGCCGGGGCGTTTCTGTGGAATGGCTGTGGCCGCACATTCATGTTTCTCCAATCCATCGCCACCGCGGTTCCGCCGAATGCTTTCACGCAGCATGCCTGTTGGGAGGCGATGGGCGGAGACGGAATGCTCGACTCGCTGCGGCCGCGCTCGGTGGACCTGCTGCGGAAAATTCTCACCAACCCGGACTCGGGCATCGAGCGGCGGCATCTCGCGCTCGACCGCATCGAGCAGGTGTTCCGCCACGACGCGCAGTCGCTCAATGAATCGTTCGAGCGCGAGGCGCCGCAGTTGGCCTGCGAGGCGCTTGCAAGCGCATTGCAAAGGGCCGGCATCGAGGCCGCGGAGTTGGACGCCTTGTTCGTCTGCACCTGTACCGGATATCTCTGTCCGGGCGTGACCAGCCACCTCGCCGAGCAGTCGGGCATGCGGCCGGACGCATATCTCGCGGACCTGGTGGGTCTCGGCTGCGGCGCGGCGATCCCGATGCTGCGGGCGGCGCAGGGTTATCTCGCGGCACATCCCGGCGCGAAGATCGCGACGGTGGCGGTGGAAGTCTGCTCGGCGGCGTTTTTCGCCGATGACGATCCGGGAGTGCTGATCAGTCTGTGCCTGTTCGGCGACGGTGCGGCGGCGGCGGTGTGGTCGGGAAACGGCAACGATGGACATTGGCGCGCCGGTCATTTCACCACCGTGCACCGGCCGGAAAACCGCGCGAAAATCCGCTTCGTCAATGCCGGTGGGAAACTGAAAAACCAACTTCACCGCGCGGTGCCCGAGCTGGCCGCCGAGGCGGTGTCCGGCTTGTATGAAAAACGCACCAACGACCCCGACCAGGTGCTCGCCCACAGCGGCGGACGCGATGTGGTCGAGGCGATCGAGCGCCGGCTGCCGTTCCATCTAACAGAGACACGCGAGGTGCTGCGCGATCACGGCAACATGAGCAGTCCGTCGGTGCTTTTCGCGCTGGAAAGACGGCTCAATGGCGGATCTTCCGGTGACTCCCGCCTGTGGCTCACGGCCTTCGGCGCGGGCTTCGCGGCACACGCCTGCGAGCTGTGGCGGTGAATCGTTGTTTTGTCAGAACAGCGACGACAGCTTGCTCACGTCGGTGGCGGCGATCATGACGAAGACGCGGTGTTGGTCGCCCCAGCGGGCAGCGGCCCAGTGGCCGACTTGTTCGAAGTCCGGGTGCGCGCGGTCGGGGACCTCGCCGCAGACGTCCTCGCGGCGGAAGACGACGAGATGGACGACGCCTTGTCCGCATTCCTCGAAGCAGAGGAGCGAGCCGCGTTTGCCGTCGATGATGAGTTCGCGGCAGCCGACACCTTTCAGCTTCTCGATGCCTTGCGGGAGTTTGTTGCCGGGGCACGGGAGTTTGCGCTCGCGGAGGTGGCGGATGAGCGCCTGATGGTCCTCGCGCG
>DATISV010000260.1:0-6631 GCA_035468505.1 Luteolibacter sp.
GTCTTCGCCGATCCCGGCGATCGCGATTCCAATGGCGCGCCCGATCCCGACAAATTCCGTCTCCGCATCCTCCATGAAAACGATTTCTAACATCCTCGCATTGCTGCTTTTCGCCGCATCCGGCATCGCGTTCGGCCAGAACCGCGAGCGGCCGGAAGTCGGCTTCGTCCGCATCGTCAACGCCGTTTCCCCCGGCACCGGCAAGGCCACGTTTTTCGTCAACGGCCGCAACCTCTATGCCGACGGCTACGCGCTCGGCCAAACGACCGGCGGCTACGGAGTCAAGGCCGGCGACCTCGAGATCGAGGTGCGCAAGGAGGGCGTGCAAACCGGCCGGACGAACGTGCGGCTCGGCAATGGCGAGACGCTCACCGTGATCGCCTTCGCCGAACGCGTGCCGCCGAAGAAGGAGGACGATCCGCCGATGTGGGCGGTCAACCTGCTGCGCCTCAAACAACAGGACGTCGAGCGCGGCTACGGCGTTTCGCTCGTCTCGGTCTGCCGCGCGGAGGAAACGGCGGTCGATCTGGTCGTGGAGGGACGCGAGCGGCCGGAACGCGCGTTCGCCAGGCGTCTCAACATTTCCACCGTGGAAATCGGGCGCACCCGCAGCGAAATCATGATCCGTCTGGACGACAAGGTCATCGGCAACATATCACCCGATTCTCCCGGGAATTATGTCGTGATCCTGTATGAAAACGCCGACGGGGAAATCCAGGCCCTGTCCTACTACGATCCCAAGTTCGTGATCGCCGGCTGATTCCGTCAGGCGGGAAACCGCATCGGGGACCGCCGGCCAATCATGTCGACAAATCCGGCGGTTGACCGACCGCAAAGTTGTGCCGACGATCATTGTGGTTTGCAGAATTCCACGGATACCACAGCGAAGCGCCGCCGGCGTTGGCCATGGCTGTTGTTGCTGGCAGTCGCCGCCCTGGCGCTGTGGCTCAACGGCCCCGGCCTGCGATGGCTGGCACCGGGTATCGCATCCCGTATGCTCTCGGACTCCGGCATGCGCGTGGAGTTCGCGCTCGATGGCAATCTGCTGGGCGGAATGTCGGTCCGCGACCTGCGCGTGACCTCGGACGGCACGCTCACCCGGCTCTCCATCGACCGGGAGACGCCCGATTACCGACTGCGCGATCTCGCCCGCGGCCAGCTCCGCGGACTGCGGGTCGAGGGGGTGTTCGTGGATGTCAGTCTCGATGCGGAGAAAACGGAGCAGGTTTCCTCGCCGGATAGAAAACCCGACAAGGCTCCATTGGCGGAGCGCGTTGTCGGGACGCTGGAAAGCCTGCGCGGTCGCGTCGTTCCGATGGACATCGAGCTGCGCGACATCGCCGCACGGATAGCGGGAAATGACGGGCCGGTGCTGGAAATCGCACCCAGTTCGCTACGTCACACCGCGGGCGAGGAGACCTTTCATTTGCAACTCGGGGCGATGAGGGATGCGGCCGGAAACGCCTGGCCGGCGCAGGAATCGCTCGTCACATGGTCGCGCGAATCGCTCAGCGTGGACCGCCTCGATCCGTGGCCGGATGTTTCCGTGCGCGGTTTGTCGCTGGCTTTGGCCCGCGAAAACGCGCTGGCGGCCGAGGCGGAACTGCGGCTCGGCGACGCGGCGTTTTTTCTAACAGCCTCGCCGGGCCTGGAGTCGCTTGCGATGGACTTGCGCGAGGGCGGACTCGAGAGTGCGGAGCTTGCGGAGATTGTGGGCATCGATCTTCCGGCGTCCGCCACGCTCACTTCCTTGTCGCTCACACTGGACAAGCCGCTGCCCGATCCGGCGCGTGCCACCGGTGCGGTGCGGATCTTGTTGGAAGACACGCGCTATGGCGATTGGCGGGTGCCGGAACTCAGCGTGGATTTCGTCTTGGATGAATCCCTCGCCACGCTCGCCGCCGCCGGCCGGGCGCTGGGCACGGAGTTTTCAGTGAACGCCCGCACGCCGCTCATCCGTGGCGAAAAGGAGATCCAGTGGGATGCGACGGAAGGAACCTTCAATATCAACGATGTCGCCGCGCTCGCCAGCGGGCTGGACGGGCAACTCGATGCCCTCGCCTTGCACGGGCCCGTGCCTCCGTCGGCCGTCGACGGTTCGTTCCGCGTCGGTTGGCGGGATTCGCAACCCGTTTCCGCCACCGCCGATCTGACCATCGAACCCGCGGAGCCCGATGAATGGTCCGCGCTTGCGCTGAATGCCTCTTGGCAGGCTGGCGGTCCGTTGCGTGCCGGCTTGCGGACCGACGGCGCGGAAATGTCAGGAGTGTTGGAAAATGATATCTATCAGATTAATGCGTCGTTTGCGGAGTTCCGCAGCGAACGAATCGAGGGCTGGCTCGCGCCGTTCGGCATCGATCCCGGTGGCAGCCATTTGGTTTCCGCCACTTTGAATGGAGAAGGCGATCTTTCGGAAAACATCCATCGCGGACGGCTGGCTCTGGAAAACCATCAACTCGCGCGCGATGGCTCGCCGGTCGTTTCCGCAAGCGCGTCCATCAACTACGACTGGCCGTCGTCGGTGGTGGCGGAGTCCTTGGAAATCCGCTGCGAGGAGCAAACGGTCCGGGCCGCGGCTTCGTTCGAAGGAGGCTGGCTCACGGTGGAAGAACTGCATTGGACCGAGGGCGGGCGCGACCTGCTGCGCGGCACGGCCAAACTGCCGGTCCCCGAGGATCCCGGCGCGTGGCGCGAGACGCTGGCGGAGGACACCCGCCCGCTGGCGGCCGATCTCACCACCGAAGTCCTGCCGCTCTCCCTGCTCAATCCATGGCTGCCGGACGCGGAAATGGATGCGGGCTCCACGGGAAAAGCGAAACTGCGGATATCCGGAAGCTATGCCGATCCGGAAATCGATGCCTCGCTCGAACTCCGCGACGTGCGCCGCGCCGGGGAGTCCAAGGTGCCGTCGGCGGATCTGGATCTCAAGTTGGCGGCCCGCGATGGACACGTGAAGGCGGACGGTTCTCTAACCACACCCGGCTACCCCGCGGTGACTCTAACCTCCGCCATGCCGTTCCGTCCGGCACAATGGGCGCGCGAACCGGCCACGGCGCTCGAAGAACCGCTCGAAGCCCGCGCCGAGCTGCCGCGGCTCGATCTGGCGAAGCTGGCCGGATTTGTGCCCGGCGTGAGGAAACTCGGTGGCAGCGCCTCGGGCCGCATCGTGGTGACCGGCACGCTTGGCACGCCGGCCATCGACGGACGTCTGGATCTGGCCGATGTGGGATTCGAAGCGGCGAGCGACAAGATCCCTCCCGTGAGCGCGGCGGGCGCATCCATCGCATTCACGCCCGAGCGCGTCTCGTTGAGCGACCTGCGCGCGACCATCGCGGGCGGCACGTTGCGCGGCGGCGGATCGCTCACGCTGGTCGCCGGCAAACCCGGCGTTTTCGATTTCCAAATCACCGGCAGGTCGCTCCCGCTGCTGCGCGACGACTCCATGATTGTCCGCGCCGATGCCAACCTGCGCCTCGCCGGCGAACATCCGCGGCCCTCTCTAACAGGCAGCGTGGCGGTGGTGAACAGCCTGTTTTACCGCGATATCGAGCTGCTGCCGCTCGGCGTGCCGTTCACCACGCCCTCCGCGGCGAAGCCGCCGGGCATCGATCCGCCCGCCAATCCCGCCGCCGGACTGCCCGCGCCACTGCGCGACTGGCCGATCGATGTGCGCGTCACCACCGGCAATCCGTTCCTGATCCGCGGCAATCTCGCCAGGGGAGAAATCACCGCCGATCTCCGGCTTCGCGGCACCATGGGCAATCCGCTGCCGGACGGCCAGATCCGGATTTCCGATCTCACCGCCGAGCTGCCGTTCAGCTCGCTGGAGGTGAACCGCGGCGCGCTGCGCTTCACGCCGGAGACCGGCTTCGATCCCATTCTCGACATCCGCGCCACCTCCAATCCACGGCCGTACTCGGTGAACGGCTATGTGTACGGCCGCGCCTCCGATCCGCAGCTCGTGCTCACCTCCTCGCCGCCGCTGCCGGAAAACGAAATCATGACCCTGCTCGCCACCGGAACCACCACCAGCGGCTTGGAAAATCCACAGAACGCCTCGTCGCGCGCGCTGCAACTGCTCGCCGAGGAGACCCGCCGCGGCCGCAATTTCATCGGCCGGGAACTCCGCCCGCTGCTCGCCCCGCTCGACCGCGTCGATTTCACGCTCGCCGAGGACGATCCGTATTCGAGCGATTCGTTCTCCACCGCCACGCTTTCTCTCACAGACCGCTGGTTTCTATCCGCCGGCATGAGCGACGACGGCGACACCCGCGTCCTCGCCATCTGGCGTCTCGTTTTCCACTGATGATCCTGCCGCGCTGCATACCTATCATGATCCTCGCGGCGGGCCTCGCCGCGGCGGAGACGCGCGTCCGTGTCACCGGGATCGAAGGCCTGAGCGAGTCGGAACTGCTCGCGCTGATGGCCGGTCGTCTCGAACACGTGCGCAAGTCCCCGGCATCTCCTCCCCTGGCGGACGATGCCGCGTTCATTCTGCGCCGCATTCTGCGCAACGACGGCTACAACGATGCCGAGGTCGAGTGGCGCATCGGCGGTCCGGAGGAAATCGAGTTGCAGGTGAAACAAGGCGGCCGGCTCACACTCGGTGAGGTCACCGTGACCGGCACCGACGGCGTGCTCGCCCGCAGGCTTGCCGCGCTCTATTCCGCGCCGGCGGTGAGAGGCCGTTCGAACGTCACCGGAACGCCGCCATTCCGCGAGGCCGATGTGGAGGCCGGTCTGGCCAGCATCCGCCAGGACCTCAACGCGCGCGGCTACTGGGACGCCGAAGCCCGCGTTGTCCGCCGCGAAACCCGCCCCAGCGAGAGCGAAGTGGACCTCGTCATCGAGGTGCGAGAGGGCCCGCGTTTCACCATTGGCGAGCCGCGCGTCACCAGCGTGGACGGTCGTGGCGTGAAACTCACCGGCGGCGCGGTGCGGCCGTTCGCCGGGCGTCCCGCGTCCACCCGCCACATCAACGCGATGCGCCTCGCCGCCGAGGAACTGGCCATCAGCCGCGGTTATCCCGACGCCCGCATCCGCATGGGCCGCAGCTTGGAGAATGGCCGCTTCATTCCCGAGTTCGGCGTCGATCTCGGCGGCCGCGTGAAACTCCGCCAGCTCGACATCACCGGCCTGGAGATAACCCGCCGCGTACGCATCGAATCCCGCACCGCCGACATGATCGGCGATTGGTATGACACCACCACCATGAACCGCCGCCTGCGCGAGTTCCTCGCCACCGGCGCGTTCCAGTCCGCGCGCGTCGACACACAACCCGCCGGCCACCGGCTGGTGGACGCGACCCTGCATTTCCAGGAAACCCGCGCCCGCGAGGTGAGCATCGCCGCCGGCATCGATTCGTATCTTGGATTCATCACCCGCGTCACTTATGCCAACCGCAATTTCCTCGGCCGGCTGATGGAGCTTTCCACCGGCGCCGAGTTGAGTGCCCGCGGCGCGCTCGGCGAAGTGCGGCTGACCGATCCCTGGCTGTGGGGCACCGACATCGCGGCCACCCTGCGCGCCCACGCCGTGATGCACGACCGCGAGGGCTATGACAGCTACGAGACCGGTCTCAGCGGCGGCATCAAATGGAAACCCGACGATCACTATTCGCTCGATGTGTTGCTGGCGACCTCCTTCGTCAACCTGAGCACCGACGGCCTGCCCATGAGCGAACTCGGCGAAACCGTATATATGAACCCGCGGCTGCGATTCACCCAGCGGCTCGATTTCCGCGACAGCACGGTGTTGCCGAAGAACGGCTGGCACCTCGAATGGCCGCTCGAAATCGGTGCCGCCGTCGGCGACCTCTCCACCGCATATCTGAGAACCGGCTTGTCCGGCGGGTGGTATCGTCAGATCAACCGCAGTTATGATATCGGCGTCGGCGGCGACATGCGCCTGCTGATGCCCGCGGGCGACGGCGCGGACCTGCCGATCGAACTGCGCCTCTTCAACGGCGGCGCACGCAGCGTGCGGAGTTTTCCAGAACGCGAACTCGGCCCCACCGTCAACGGCTATCCCACCGGCGGCGAGGCGATGTGGAACATCAACACCGAACTCACCCGCCGCATCACCGAATCCGTGCGCGCGGTGGCATTCGTGGACGCCGGCTCGCTGGCGCGCGACTACGACGCCATCGGCTCCGCGGAAATCGAAGTCGCCGCCGGCCTCGGGCTGCGGCTCGACCTGCCGGTGGGCCCGGTGCGCCTCGAATACGGCTACAACCTCACCCGCGATTCCGGCGAACCCGCCGGCACACTGCACTTCGCCATCGGCATGGCCTATTGAAGATGCGAACTCCCATGGACAACCGCGCGGCGTCCGCCATGTTCCGGGTGTTCGGGGGATTTCCCGCACACCGGCCCGCCGCGGACCGCCACAATGCAGGCGGCCGCGGAATGCACCGTGCGGAGTTTCTTTTTCTTTCCGTATGGGTGCCGCTCACCGTGATCGTGGCGCTCGGTGACTTCCTGTTCCGGCACCTGCCGCCGTTCGCCGCCGTGCTGCTGCTCTTGCCGGCGGGTTTCCTCGCGCTCAATCTGCTTGCCTTGGCGCTCGGTGCGTCCACGCCCGCGCGCCAATGGCGGATGTGGCTTGCGGCCTGCGCCTTGTGGGCGTGGTT
>DATISV010000261.1:0-12253 GCA_035468505.1 Luteolibacter sp.
GATCTCACCGTTCGCCCGGCGGGTGACTCGGCCGCCTCCACAATAGTCGTCGAGGGCAATCTCTCGGGGGTTGGCAAGGGCGTCGTCAAAGAGGGGGAAAACCTCGCCTTGATCCTCTCGGGTGATAATTCCCACAGCGGCGCGACCCGGATCAACGGCGGTCTCTTGCGGGTGGACAGCGCCACCGCTCTTGGCAGTGGAAATCTCGCACTCAAGGGCGGCGTGCTCGGTCTCGCCAGCGGTGACTTCACACGCCAACTCGGCACCGGCGCGGGCCAGTTGGATTGGAATCCGGGCAGCGGCGGCTTCGCCGCTTTCGGGGCCGATCGCGAGGTGAGGCTCAACAACGGCACGGGCGCGTTTTCATGGTCCAGTGCGATCCTCGGCGGCGGCAACATCCTCATCCTGGGTCAGTCATCGGCCACCCACACGCTGGATTTCAAGAACGGCATCAGCTTCGCCGGAAGCAAGCGGACGATTCAGGTGGAGGATGGAGCAGCCGCCTTGGATGCAACCTTGAGTGGCACGCTCTCCGGTGGCAACAGCAGCGGCTTCAGCAAAACAGGCAGCGGCGCGCTCTCGCTCGACAATTCAAACACCTACAGCGGCGTCACCACCGTGAATGAAGGCGTGCTGCGGCTCCAACATGTCGCCGCGCTGCCAAGCGGCAATCTGGAACTCGCCGGCGGCATTCTCGGCCTCGGCGCGGATGACATGCTGGCCCGTGGCATCGGCACCGGCACCGATCAGGTTCAGTGGACCGGCGAGGGCGGCTTCGCCGCCTATGGCGCGGATCGTGCGGTGAAATTCAGCGACTCGTCCATCAACTGGATCGCCGCGGATTTCATCGGCAACAACCGGACACTCGTGCTCGGTCATGAGACCGCCGACGCCACGCTCGACTGGCAGCAGAAAATCTCCCTCGCGGGCAATCCCCGCTCCATCCGGGTGGACGACGGCTCCGCCACCATCGACGCCAGAATGAGTGGCACGGTGGCCGGTGGTTCCAGCGGCACGTCGAACGTCTTCATCAAAACCGGTGCCGGAACCCTCGCCTTCACCTCGCAGAACTCATACTGGGGCGACACCATCGTGAGTGGCGGCATCCTGATGATCGGCGATGGCGGCACCACGGGCGGAGTTTCGATGAACTCGCCCGAGATCATCGTGGAAGTCGGAGCCACCCTCGCGGTGAATCGCGCCGACACCGTGATGCAGGGTTCGAATCCGTTCGCGGCACCCGTCACCGGCGACGGGAACTTCGCACAGACCGGCCCCGGCACCACCGTGCTCACCCTTGCCAACACTTATGCCGGCATCACCAACATCGATGCCGGCACCCTGGCGCTCGGCGCGCACGATGTCCTGCCTGATGTCTCGCCGGTGGCCATCGGCAGCGCGACTCTCGACGCGGCGACATTCTCGGATACCGCTGGCGCTCTCGTCATCACCGCCAACGCCATCATCCGGCTGGATGCCGGAGGCGCGCTCGTCTTCGCCGACAGCAGCGGACTGACATGGACCGGCGCGCTCGATCTAACAGGCGAATTCGTATCCGGCAACTCGTTGCGTTTCGGAGACGGCAGTGGGGACGGACTGAGCGCCGCTCAACTCACCCGGATCTCCGCGGCCGGTTTCACCAACTTCGGTATCGATGGCTCCGGTTTCCTCACCGCTGACGCGGTCAGCGGTTCCGGTTTCGACACATGGAAGACCGTCAACAGCGCCACTGGTGGTCTCAATGACGATCACGATGGCGACGGCGTGACCAACGGCGTCGAATACTTCATTGGAGGTCCAACCGGCGACACCAACGGCTTCACCGCGCTTCCCGGCGTGGACAATGCCGCCGGCACGCTCAGCGTCACCTTCACCAAGGCTGCCGACTACGCCGGTGTCTATCACACCGATTTCGTAGTGGAAACCTCCACCACGCTCGATGGCTGGAGCCCGGCACCGGGAGGTTCCGTGACCTTCCCGTCCGCGACGGAGGTGAAATACACCTTCCCGGCCGGCACCAAGAACTTCGCCCGGCTCAAGGTGACCGGGCCGTAAGGCAGGATCCGCATTCATGGTGGTGCGGCGGATGATCCCGCCGCGCCGCTTTTTTGTTTCCATCGCCGATGATGCGACGGGCGGAAGTTATGCCATCATGGAGAGTGGTGTCATGTTTTCCGCATCGCCCGATCGGGGGAGGGATTTCCACCCGGTCGGGTGATGGACGGTCCGAATGGATTTCCTATTATGGCTAAATCGGCATTCGCCGATTCCGCTCCGCCCGGGAGCGGGAAAACCCGACAGTCATCAGAAACCCATGGGAAAGCGCAGATCCACGCCGTTCCGGTGCCGGACTCTGGTGATGCCACCTTCCTGTTGGATTCGAGCGCACCTCCGATGAATACCCCGAAACCCATCCCTTCACAGTCGCTGAAACGCGGCTTCGCACTGGTCGTCACCCTCTCGATGATGATCCTGCTCACGGTCATCGCCGTGGGATTGCTCGGTCTCTCGGCCGTGTCCCTGCGGTCATCTTCCGATGGCCAGGCGCAAGCCGAAGCACGTGCCAACGCCCGGCTGGCACTGATGTTGGCGCTCGGTCAGTTGCAGAAGGAAATGGGGCCGGACTCGCGCATTTCCGCCGCTTACGATGCGGGATCGGCCGCCACGGGTGGCCAGCCACACTGGACGGCGGTCTATGATGCCTGGCGGCGTCCGGAGGATCCGAACATGCCCGATACTCCGCAAAGCCGCAGCCCCACCTTCCGCGGCTGGCTGGTGTCCGGTGCCAATGGCGCAGGCGCCCCCGCAGGCGTGGGGAAGAATGCGCTGCTCGTGGGCCGCGGCAGTTTGGGAAATGACGCCCTGCCGGAAGACGAAATCCGGGTGCCGATGCAGGCCGTCACGGTCGGAAGACAGAAAGGTCATTTCGCCTGGTGGGCTTCCGACGAGTCGATGAAGGCCAAGGTCAATGCCGGCTCGGACACCGAACTTGCCACCAATCCGCTGTTCGGCTCGCAGTCCGCTCCCCACATCGGCCATCGGGCGATCGAGGTTCTGAAGGATTTCGAGTGGAAACCCGGTCAGCGCCGGATTTCCGTCACCAACGCCTCGGTCAATCTCGCCGCGGGACTTGGCAACCGTGGCATCGGCAACCTCGATCACGACATCACCGTGCATTCCACCGGACTGCTCTGCGATGTCCGCGGGGGGCATCTCAAACGCGACCTCAGCCAGTTGCTCGCGCGTCCCGTGGAAACCATCGAGGACATGCCGCTCTATCTCGCGGACGGGCGCGTCAACCGTTTCCAGATCGGAGAGAACGGGTCGGTTGCCAACTCGTCGATCGTCACCGACACGAAATCCGCCCCGAACACCCCGCGCGAATGGGGGATCAATCTCGAGGAACTCCACCTGTTTCACAACATCCACCGCGAACTCGATTGGAGCGGCGGGCAGCCATCCCTGAGCATGAAAACCACCCGCGAGGCGGCGGTAAAGGACCGGTATTATCTCTACAAGCGCCCGGTCATCGACGCCGTGCAGTTCATCCTCTCGCTCAAGGCGGAGCAGTTTCAGGGAAATTACCGCATGGTGATGATGCTCGACGGCATGGTCGCCCTTTCGAATCCCGGCGACGTGCCGATCACCTGGCCACCCGGGCTGATCTTTCCCGTCCAACTCCAGAACATCCCATACAACCTGAAATGGAACATCACGAATGCCGACGGACAAAAGAAGAACACCAACACCGCTTCCAGCGCCGACTTTGGCTTGTTCGTCGGGAGGATCGGCGGCGGGACAAGGTCCAAATCCGCCGGATTCACTCTCGAACCCGGAGAGGCCGCCGTATTCGGATCCACCAGCGGCAACGGCCCGCAACTCGACCTGATGCGCGGTTTCCTGCCGAGCGGAGGGGTCCGCATCAATCCCAGCGCCAACAATGGCTGGGATCTCAAGGCGGCCGGACTCAAGGCCGACGACAAGATCGCCTTCACGCTCACCAAAGGGGACAAGGGATATAAAGGTGGATACACCTATTACAACGCCTGGATCGGTGACCGCCGCACCGGCAACAACGCGACCGGTTGGCAGATCGATTCCCTGTCGCTCAGCTCGGCGGGAGATATCAACAGCGAATACATGAACCGCTTTCTCATCTCGCCGATCCGCGAGTCGGAGGTTCTGGAGGTGAGTGATTTCCTCGCCAAGCCGAAGCCGATCATGATGATCAGTTTCCTGCGCAACGTGGAGCGGGACGCCTTGTCATCCGAGCCGCCCATGGCGGTCGCTTCCCGTCCGTTCCAACTCAACGAGGCGGTCACGGCGTTCCGCGGCATGGCTCCGTCAACGATGGAGTCCGCGGTGCACCTGACGCAGTATCTGATCACCGCGGAGCCTCTGAACTACCAATTCCGCACCCTCGCGGCGGGAGACGGCGGGCGCAACGTCTATCAGGGAGGCGGACGCCAGCCGAACCTGGGCGGCAGTTTCAACGTGATCCGCCGCAGGACGCCAATCGCCCCTCCGATGTCGCTGGGCTCGTTCGAGAATGCCATTGCATCCGGCTTCTCATCCCGCATGAGAGACGCGCCCAACATCGCGAACGATCCCTATCCCGACGACGCGATGGCGCTCTCCGGGCAGAGAGGCGCTTCATTCGCGCCCGCTAAGGTGATCGGAAACTCATGGGCGAATCCCTTCGTGCCCCAGGATGCGGTTTTCAAACCTTCCACCGGTGGCCAACCCGCCAGCCGCGCGTCAACCGATCATTCGTGGATGGCCAATACCGCGCTCTGGGACACATGGTTCCTCTCCAGTATCGTCGATGGCCGCGGACGCGGGGGGAATTCCTACCAGCAGGACACACGTTCGCCGCGCAAACAGTTCGAGGATCTCGCCGGTGCCGACGGTTCCCTGCGCAACTCGCGCTATGTTTTCCATCCCCACCGCTCGCCGGATGAGGCGGTCGAGGAACTCTTCGTCGGCGAGACGTTCAATCAATCCGCTCTCAACAAACTCGCGAAATACCTGCTCGTCGATGGAGCCTTCAATGTGAACTCAACCTCCGAGAACGCATGGAAAGCCCTGCTCACCAGCGTGCGCGACCAGGAACTGCTCGTGAACGGCGGGGGAACGAAAAAATTCGATTGCCCCTACGGAACCCTTGGTTACGCCCATGACACCTCCACCAGCAACGATTGGACCGGCCTGCGTGATCTTTCCGACACGGAGATCGGCGCGCTGGCCGGTGCCATCGTCAACGAAGTGAAGGCGCGCGGCCCGTTTCTCAGCCTCGCCGACTTCGTCAACCGCCGCCCGAACGGCTCCGATCCGAACCATCAGGTCCTCGGTGCCTTGCAATCCGCCATTGGCAAGTCGGGACTCAACGAACGGTTCACCGGCGGCGGACGGAGTGTGACGGCGGAGGACTTCGGGGCTCTCTCCGGTGCCGCTTCAATCAATGAGGAACACGCGCCCGCCCGCTCGCTCGGCTGCGCCGGCCATCTGTCCCAGGCCAGGCTGCTCACCGCCCTCGGCGCGCAGATCACGGTGCGCTCGGACACATTTGCCATCCGCACTTATGGCGACGCGCGCGACCCCGCTGGCAAAATCCTCGCAAGAGCCTGGTGCGAGGCGGTCGTGCAACGCGTGCCGGAATATGTGGACTCCACCGACCTTCCTGAAGCCCATGACGGCTGGCCGCAGCCGGGCAGCAAACTCTCGCCCGCGAATTCCCGGTTCGGCCGCCGCTGGGAAATCAAATCGTTCCGCTGGCTGGACAGCGGCGAAATGTTCAGCGCCTGATCGATCGCCCAACCAATCCCAATCATATGATACTCACTGTTCCATCCCGTCCGTTGATGCGTTTCGCATTCATTTGTTTCGGTCTCTTTTTGTCATTGGAAGGACTGCATGCCGAAGCCAAGCTGCGCTTCATCTGCGTTTCCGGCCTTCCCGGGGAGGAGGAAACCGTTCTTGCCTCGCGCAATCGGCAAGGGGTGCTGAAACAGCTCGCAAAAGTCGATCTCCGTCCGTCCGGCATCACGGACTGGATGTCTGCCGCGGAGGGGGAAATGCATCTCGCCGTGCGGCAGGACGGGGCCTTGGAATCGGTCTGCGAGTTCCAATATCCGGTCGGCTCGCAACGCGTCCTCGTCGCACTGGTGGCGGACAAGGAAAACAATACTTACAAGGCTCATGTGATCGATGCCAACAAGACCGGATTCGACAAGGGAACCGTGATGGTCGTGAATTTCAGCGGAAAAGACGCGCTCGTAACGCTCGGCACCAACGAGAAGAAGATCGAGTCCGGCCAGGATGCGGTGCTCAAACCCGGCATGGAGAAAGACACCACTTACCGCCAGATGGTGTCTTATCAGGATGACGATGAAAAAGACGTGCTGTGCCACGACCGCCATGTCCCTGAGAACCCGGATTCGCGGGAAATGTTGTTTCTGATGGATGACGAAACCCTCATCCTGAAAGTCGCCAGCCTCCCGATCTTCGGATCGATCGATTGATGGCATGATTCATCCGCATCCCGCCCGCATATGACATACCATTTTCCATCACGCCTCTTGCCACGGTTCCTCATCCTCATTCTCGCCCTGACCGTATCCGTGATGGGTCAGGAGGGTGAACAGGAAACCGAAAAGAAAAAAAGGGACCATACGCAGTTGCGTTTGATCTGCGTGTCCAGTCTCAAGCCGGATCAGGAAGTGATTCTCTCCACCCGCGATGACAAGGGGGAGTGGCTGGAACTCGGCAAGACCGGCCTCAGGTCGTCCTTCATCTCGGACTGGTTGCCGGCCAAGCCGGGTCAGCTCCACCTGGCCTTGCCCGGCGGCGATGAGCCGGTATCCATCTGCCGCTTCAACTATCCGGCCGGCGCCCGCCGCGTGCTGGTCGTGCTCATCGCGGATCCGGTGAAAAACATCTATCGAGCCGGTGTTTTCGATCCGGAAAAAATGAACTTCGCCAAAGGCTCCGTGCTGGCCATCAACTTCAGTCCGCGGTCCGGCATGGTGGTTCTCGGCGGAAAAAAAATACTGCTCAAATCCGGCGCGCAATCGGTTGTCAAACCCTCACTGGAGGCGAATGGAATGTATCGCATGCTGGTCGCCTACGAGGATGAGGCGCGCAAGCCGGTGCCGTGCTTCGACCGCTACGTCCAGGGCAATCCGGATTCCCGCGATCTGCTTTTCCTGCTTCCGGACCACACTCTTGGCATCAATGTGTTCAGTCTTCCCATAGTCGGCTCATTCGACTGATACACTTGCCCGAACAAGCTAGTATCCCCATCATGTGCCGTGCCATGCAATACATCCGAGTCGTTTCCCTGTCATTGGTATCATTCCTGTTTGTGAATTTCACCCGGGCGGAGGAACTCGATCCATCCCGGATCGCTTCCTCCCTCAAGCGCTCCGCCGACTGGCAGCTTGCCAATCCCAGCGGCACCGAGATCCGTGACTGGATCATCGCGCCGCTCTATGACGGCCTGCTTCGAGTCTCGGTGGCCACCGGCGATCCGAAATACCTCGCCGCCGTGGTTCGCATGGGCACGCAGTCCGGCTGGACCGCCTCCAACCGGATCTATCACGCCGACGACCACGCGGTCGGCCACGCGTGGCTTGATATCTATCTGATGGACAAGTCGCGCGAAGAGCGGCTGATCCCGATGCGCGACCGGCTGTCCCAAGTGATCGCGAATCCGGTCACCGAGAACCTCGAATTCGGCAAACGACCGCAGACCAGGGGCGTGCACATCACCGACCGCTGGACCTGGTGCGACGCGCTCTACATGGCACCGCCCACGCTGGCCCGGCTCTTCCGCGCAACCGGCGAGCGCAAGTATCTCGATTTCCTCGATGCCGAGTTCCAATACACCTACGACCACCTTTATGATGGCGAGGAAAAACTGTTCTATCGCGACGCGAAGTTTTTCGACAAGAAGACTCCCAATGGCAAAAAGGTTTTCTGGAGCCGCGGCAACGGCTGGGTCTATGGCGGCATCGCCCTGATGCTGGAACACCTGCCGGAGGATCATCCGAAACGCGGGTTTTACGAAAACCTGTTCAAGGAAATGACCACCGCCATCCTCGCCGCGCAGCAGCAGGATGGCTTGTGGCGGCCCAGTTTGCTCGACCCACAGGAAATCCCCGTCGGCGAAACCAGTGGCAGCGGCTTCTACACCTTCGGCCTGGCATGGGGAGTCAACAACGGGCTGCTGGACCGTGCCGCGCACGTGCCCGCGATCACCCGCGCCTGGAACGGGCTCCTTACCCGGATCAAGCCCGACGGCACCGTTGGCTATGTCCAGCCGATCGGAGCCGCGCCGGACCACTTGGAGGCGGATTCCACCCAGGACTACGGCACCGGTGCCTTCCTGCTCGCCGGCGCGGAAGTTCTCAAACTGCTGGGAGTGGAGCCGGCTGACGGATCAACGCTGCTCAAGGCGGCTGAAAAACTCATTGCCGATGACGCCACGCCCCGCGCCTGGGCGCGACTGGTGCCCGAGCGCAAGGACGACCTCGCATGGGAAAACGACAAGGTGGCGTTCCGCGTTTACGGACCCGCGCTGCGCGACAGCGTGGAGGACAGCGGCATCGACGCCTGGACCAAGCGCGTGGCCACGCCGGTGATCGAAAAATGGTATGTGGACGAGTTGAAGCATGGGCGCAGTTATCATAAGGATCACGGCGAAGGCTTGGATGCCTACAAGGTGGGTGACACACTGGGCTGCGGCGGCCTCGGGCTGTGGATCGATGACAAGCTGGTCACGGCCAACACCTACCTCTCCGCGGATATCCTCTGGACCGGACCCGATGTGGCCGAGTTCCTGACCACCTACCGTTACCCGGTGAAAGTGGACGGAAAACCCTTGTATGAACACCGCCGCACACGGCTGCGGATGGGCGAGCGGCTGTGTGAGTTCGTTTCCACTTTTTCAACCCGTCCCTACCAGCGGTTCAATAGTCGCGCCAAGGGCATATTCATTCCCTACGAAGTCGTCATCGGCCTGACCGCACAGGTCAAAGGGAAGGAATCCAACCGTTTCGCCGCCTCCAAGCAGGGCTTCATCGCGATCTACGAGCCCTTCGCAGGAAGCATGCTCGGCACTGGCGTCGTGGCGGATCCCAAATCGGTCGTCCGCTCGTACGGCATCGGAGACCGGGATGATGAGGAGTTCGGCGGCCGGAACATGCTGGTCGTCCACCCGGATGAAAACGGCGGAATTTCCTGGCGCGCCGGCTTCGCGTGGGCTGCCGATGGCGATATCACCACAGAGGGCGACTGGCTCCGCTATTTGGAATCACAGAAACCATGACATGTCGCTTCAAACTCGCGTGCATGGTGCTTGCCACGGCATGCGCCACCGCCGCGCCGCGTCCGAACGTGTTGCTGATCGTTTCGGACGACATGGGCTATTCCGACATCGGTTGTTATGGCGGTGAAATCCAGACCCCGCATCTCGACCGGCTGGCCGCGAACGGCCTGCGTTTCACGCGCTTTTACAACGCCTCGCGCTGCTGGGCGTCGCGAGCCTCCATTCTGACAGGCTACTACCCGCAGGCGATCCGCCGCGACATGCTGCCCGGCGAGGACCGCGGCGAGTATGGCATGTTCGGCGCGACCAGCGGCGCCAACGGCATCCGTCCGCGCTGGGCGCGCATGCTTCCCGCCTACTTGCGCGAGTCCGGCTACCGCAACTATCATTCCGGCAAATGGCACATGGACGGCGACCGCCTGCCCGCCGGTTTCGACCGCTCGTATTCGCTCGAAGACCACAACCGCTTCTTCTCGCCGGAGAACCATTACCTCGACGACGTGAAACTGCCGCCGGTGAAACCGGACAGCGGTTATTATTCCACCACTTACATCGCCGACCACGCGCTCCAGTGCCTCAAGGAGCACGCGGAAAAGCATGGCGATCAGCCGTTCTTCCAATATCTCGCCTTCACCGCGCCGCATTTCCCGCTGCACGCGCTGCCGGAGGACATCGCCATCTATCGCAACCGCTATCTGGCGGGCTGGGACAAGATCCGAGACGAGCGCTTCGCAAGACTCAAGCAGACAGGCATCGTGACAGGCGAACTGCCACCGCCCGAACCGCTTGTTTTTCCGCGCTGGAATCTCACCCAGGAGGAGCAAATCGGTGAAGTCAGCCCGCATGAAGTGGCGCTTGCCGTGGCATGGGATTCGCTCACGCCGGAACAGCAACGTTTCCAAGCCACGAAAATGGCGATCCACGCCGCGATGATCCATCGCATGGACGTCGAGATCTGCCGTGTGCTCGACCAGGTCGAGGCGATGGGCGCGTTGGACAACACGCTCGTCATGTTTCTCTCGGACAACGGTGCGAGCCCCGAGCAGATCCTGCGCGGCGACGGTCACGACCCCGCCGCCGAGCCGGGATCGGCCGGCTCTTATCTCGGGCTCGGTGCCGGCTGGTCCACCGCCGCGAACACGCCATTCCGCCTGCACAAGTCATGGACGCACGAGGGCGGCATCCGCACGCCCTTCATCGTCCACTGGCCCGCTGGCATCAAAGAGCGCGGCGGCCTGCGGCATCAGGCCGCGCATGCCAACGATCTGCTGCCAACATTGCTCGAACTGGCGGGCGTGACCGTTCCGGCAGCGATCGATGGTCTGACGGTTCCGCCGCTGCACGGGCGCAGCCTGCTGCCGGCGCTCCACAGTGCCAGCGCCTTTTCGCCGCATGAGGCGCTGTGGTTTTATCACGACGGCCATCGCGCGCTGATCGCCGGAGATTGGAAACTCGTCGTCCGCTTCGGCATGCCGCCGGAACTGTATCGGATTTCCGACGATCCCGGCGAAACGATGAACCTCGCCGCGGAACACCCGGACAAGGTGGAGGAACTCGATCGCATCTTCGATCGGCTCACCGAGGGCTTCCGCACCTGCGCCGCGCAGGATCTTCCCGCATCCGGAAACCTTGCCGCCGTGGATCCCAACGCGGGCAAAACCGCCGTGGAACGCCCGCAACAGGTCGCCTTCAAACTCAAGCTCAAGCCCGGCATGGCGGCGGAATACAAAAAACGCCACGACGAGATCTGGCCCGAACTGTCCAAGGCAATCCGCGACGCCGGCGTCAGCGATTTCACCATCTACCTCGACGAGGAAACGAACACGCTTTTCTCGGTGCAGAAACTCGCCCCGGACCACACGGCCGCGAAACTGCGCGAGACGGAAATCATGCGCAAGTGGTGGGCCCACATGGCCCCGCTCATGGAAACCAACCAAGACCTTTCACCCGTCCGCTCGCCCCTGAAGGAGGTTTTCCATCAGGATTGAGCGCACCTATCACCTTATTCCATCATGTTACGTTGTTTGCATTTTCTCTTCTTCCTCCCGATCGCCCTATCCGCCGCGCCGGTGCACCTGGTGAATGAGCCACCGGTTGCCATCGAACGCATCGATGCCGACACCGTGCTGGTCGATTTCGGGCGCGTCTCGTTCGGCAACATCCATCTCATCCCGCCGGAAAAAACCGGGGATGAGGTCACCGTGCACTTCGGCGAGGACCTCGTGAACGGCCGCGTGAACCGCAAGCCGCCGGGCACCGTGCGCTATGCCATGGCGAAGACGAAGTTGAAAGGGGAGTTGCCCATCCGCGTCGCTCCGCCGCCCGACGCGCGCAACACGCAGACCGACCATCCGACCACTCCGCCGGCCGTGCTCACCCCGCCCGAGTGGGGCGTCATCCTGCCGTTCCGCTGGGTCGAGATCGAGGGATGGCCGGGCGATCTCCGCTCGCAATACATCGTCCGAAAATCCGCGTTTCCCACCACATGGGACGACGATGCCGCCGCCTTCGAATGCTCCGACGAAATGCTCAACCGCATTTGGGATCTCTGCCACTACTCGATCAAGGCCACCACCTTCGCCGGCGTCTATGTCGATGGCGACCGCGAGCGCATTCCCTATGAGGCCGATGCCTACCTCAACCAACTCAGCCATTACTACACGGACCGCGACATCCAAATGGCTCGCGACACTTTCGACTGGCTGATGAAACATCCCACCTGGCCGACCGAGTGGGCTTTTCACATGATTTTCATGGCCCATGCCGACTACCGGCACACGGGTTGCACCGAGTGGATTTCATCACGCTACGAATCGCTGAAGCCCAAGCTGCTGTTAGAACGCGCGCGCACTGACGGTCTGCTGGTGAGCAATGAAAAACAGATCAAAAGAGACGACATCGTGGACTGGCCTAAAAACGAGCGGG
>DATISV010000262.1:0-3696 GCA_035468505.1 Luteolibacter sp.
GATGCGGTCGGAGTAGGAGAAGATGCGGTTGTCGTGGGTGACGATGATCACGGCGCGGCCGGGCGAGCGGGCGACGTTGCGGAAGAGTTCGAGAACGATCTCGCCGTTGTGTGAATCGAGCGCGGCGGTGGGTTCGTCGCAGATGACGAGCGGCGGTTCGTGGACCCGCGCGCGAGCGATGGCGACGCGCTGCTGCTGGCCGCCGGAGAGTTTGTTGGGGCGTTCCTTCCAGCGGTCGCCGAGGTCCACCGCGTCGAGCGTGGCACGCGCGCGGCGGATCGCCTGTGAATGGGGCATGCCTTGGATGAGCAGTGGGATGCCGACGTTTTCCGCGACGCTGAGCGTGGGGATGAGGTTGAACTGCTGGAAAATGAATCCGATGTGCGCGGCGCGGAAGCGGGTGAGCGCACCGCCGGACATGCGGTGGAGTGGTTTGCCGAAGACATCGATCTCCCCGCTCTCGACGCGCAGCGTTCCGGCGATGGCGCTGAGCAGCGTGGTTTTCCCGCAGCCCGACGGGCCCACCAGCATCAGGATTTCGCCTGCGAAGGCCTGCAGGCTCACCTGCTTGAGCGCGTGGATGCGCTCGGCTCCTTCGCCGAAGTGTTTCTCCGCACCGCGCACGTCCACCACGAGTTTGCCGTTGCCGTTCATGCGCGGAAGACCATGGCGGGTTCGTAGAAACTCAGGCGCAGGATGCCTAACAGGGCCGCCGCCATGCAGATGAGCTGGATCACGCCGAAGGCGATCACCGGAATCTGCCACGGCATCACGAACGGCGGCTGCTCGTTCTGGATCGCGCCATAGGCGAAGCCGGCGGTTCCTAACAGTCCGATGCCAAAGCCGATCAAACCCACGGTGGCCGACTGGATCACGAGCATCACGCTGAGGCGGAAATTCGACATGCCCATTGCCTTGAGCGCGCCGAGGTGCTTCAGGTTGTCGAGCACGAAGGCATAGAAGGTCTGGCAGGCGATGGCGATGCCGACGATGAACCCGATCAACACGGTGGTGCCGAAGGATATCGGGATGCCGGTGTTTTTCACATACCACCAGATCGTGGAAGTGTTGAAATCGTTCATATCATCTCCAAAGCCCTCGTTCACATAGGCGCGTAGTCCGGTGCGGCGCTGGATTTCCGCCGCGGCCTCGGCCGGCGTCACGCCCTCGACGGGCGCGGCGATCACCGCGGAGAGCATCTTGCGCGAGGGCGGCGTGTATTGCAGCGCGCGCTCGTAGGTGGTCCAGATGTAGGGACCGCCGGTGAACGAGCGCACCGCCTGACAGATGCCGACCACGCGGGCCTCGATGTCGTTGATCTCGAAACGGTCGCCGATGCCGATCGGCTTGCCTTTTTCCATCGCGAGGCGGGTCACGGCGAGTTCGTCGATCACCACGGTGTTGGGCAGCCGCAGGTCCTCGATGCGACCTTCCATCATCCGCATCGGCGCGCCGGCCAGCGAGGCGGGATCGATGCCTAACAACTGCACGGTCTTGAATTTACCGTTGTCCAGCCGCACGCGCTGGATGCCCGAGTAGAGCGGCATCGCCCAGCGCACGCTGGACACCGAGCGCACGCGCGAAACATCGGTGTCGCGCAGCGGGTTGATCTCGTTGATCTGTTCGACACGTTCCTCGACCACGAAGATCGGCGCGCCCACGTTCTTAAGCGTGGAGGTGGTCCACATCATCAGGCCGCAGAACACCGAGGCCTGCTGGACGATCAAAAACGTCGCGAAAAACAGCCCCGCCACCAGCATGAGGTACTTGGCCGTGTCGCCGAAGAGCATTTTGAGAGCGAGGCCGGTCATGCGAAATCGCGGCCAGCATAGCGCGAATGAACGCCACCGCAACCCGCCACATGGCGACCCGTCATGGCATTTGCGCTTGCGGGATGGGTCTGCCGAGGCACATTTCCACCTGATGAGAATCATTCGCAACAAGCAAGTTCTGGGCTGTCTGGCGGCAAGCCTCGTTTCCCTGCCGCTCGGCGCGGAGGAGGTTCTGAACATCTACTCGCACCGCCACTACGAGGTGGACCAGCAGGTGAACCGGCTTTTCACCGAAAAGACCGGGATAGAGGTCAAGGTGGTGAATGCCGAGGCGGACCAATTGATCGAGCGGCTCAAATCGGAGGGCGCGAACAGCCCGGCGGACTTGCTGGTGACGGTGGACGCCGGTCGCATGCAACGGGCGCGGCAGGACGGATTGTTGCAGGCGGTGAGTTCGGAAACGCTGGCCAAGGCGACGCCCGCCGAACTGCGTGATCCGGACGGTTTTTGGTACCCCTACACGCTGCGGGCGCGCGTCATCATGGTGGCGGCCGACCGCGTGAAGCCGGATGAAATCAAGGACTATGAGGATCTCGCCAAGCCGCAGTGGCGCGGCCGCTTGTTGGTGAGGTCGTCGTCCAACAGCTCCAACCAATCGCTTATGGCCTCGATCGTCAGCGCGCTGGGCGAGGAAAAGGCGCTCGCCTGGGCGAAGGGCGTGGCCGGCAACATGGCGCGTCCGCCACAGGGGGGCGACCGCGACCAGATCAAGGCCTGCGCCGCGGGGTTGGCCGATGTATGCATTTCCAACACGTATTATCTCGGACTTTTGCTTAACTCGCCCGATCCCGCCGAGCGCCGTGCGGCTGCGAAGATGCGGGTGGTGTTTCCCAACCAGGACGGACGCGGCGCGCACGTGAACGTGAGTGCGGCCGGTGTGGTCAAGCATGCGAAGAACGTGGAAAACGCCCGCAAGTATCTTGAGTTTCTGGTTTCTCCCGAGGTGCAGGCAATGCTCGCCAAAGGCAGTCACGAACATCCGGTCTCGATGGACACCAGTCTGAATCCGCACCATGCGAAGTGGGGCGATTTCAAAATCGATACGACCACGTTTCCCAAAATGGGCGAGGACCAGGCGAAGGCGCAGCGCTTGTTCGATGCGGCCGGTTGGAAATAAGACCGGCGCACGATGCCAACGCGCCCGACAAACTCCCTGCCGGCCAAGGCGCTGGTTTGGCTGCCGGCACTGGTGGTCCTGCTGCCGGTGGCGGTGGTGCTGGCGCGCGCGCTGATGCCCGCGGGTGAGGCGTGGGACGATCTCATATTGCCGCGGCTCGGCGGACATGTCTGGCAATCGCTGGTGCTGGTGGCCGCGGTCACGGTGGTGGCAGTTCTGTTAGGTCTGCCGGCCGCGTGGCAGGTTTCGGTGAACGATTTCCCCGGCCGCAGGATTTTCGAATGGGCGCTATTGCTGCCACTGGCGATGCCGGGATTCGTCGCGGCGGTGGCTTACATCGATCTGTCAGAGGGGCTGATTCCGTTTTTCGTGTGGGTGCGGCAGCGCTTTGGCATCGATGCATTCCTGATGGTGCAAAAAATCACACCGTGGGTGTTCGCGGTCGGGATTCTGGCATCCACCTTGTTTCCCTATGTCTATCTCACCTGCCGGGCGGTGTTTGCCCGCGAGGCAGCCGCGCCCCTGGAGGCGGCGCGCATGCTCGGGGCCTCGCCGCTGCGCGGGTTCATGCAGGTGGCGGTGCCGATGGCGCGGCCGGCGATCGCCGCCGGGGCCAGCTTGGTGGCGATGGAAACGATGAACGATTACGGGGTGGTCACCGCCTTCGGTCTCACGCCGCTCACGCCGGGGATTTTCCGCGCCTGGGGCGAGGGCCATGCGGGCGCGGCGATGCGACTGGCATTGGTC
>DATISV010000263.1:0-3020 GCA_035468505.1 Luteolibacter sp.
CGGCGGCGGTGGCGGCTACGGCTGCGAACGTCGTTGCGGCGGCGGCTACGGCGGCGATCGTCTCGGTGGCGGCGGCGGCTACAAGGGCGGTGGTGGCGGCCACAAAGGTGGCGGTCATCGCGGCGGCTACAGTGAAGGCAACGGCGACTGGTGAAAACCGCGCCTGCCGTTTGCAAGCCAAACGACTCCTTAAACCACGCCCGGCCTCCCATGGAGCGCCGGGCGTTCTGTTTTTGCGGCCGCGCGCCCGTTTTTCCCGCGGTCGCGCCGTTTCAATGGTTGTCATACCCGGCATCGGGCGGCTAGTGTGGTGCGAGAAACGAAATCATGTGGAATTTCCAGATCGATCCCTGGCGCGACAGCATCGAGATCCTGCTGCTAACGGCTTGCATCTATCAGATTTACCGCGCCTTCCGCGCCACCCGCGGCGCGCAGATCCTGGTGGGGCTGGCCACCGTTCTGATCGTGCTCACGCTGGTTTCGCAGATTTTCAAGTTAGAGGTGATCCAGTGGATCATCACCCGCGCCGCGGCGGTGCTGGCCTTCGCGCTGATCGTGATTTTCCAGCCCGAGCTGCGCAACGGCCTCGCGCGGCTGGGCAGCAACCGGCTGTTCTCGTTCTACGGCCGCCGCAAGATGGATTTCCTCGAACGCTTCGCGGACGCCGTGGTGAACCTCTCGAAAAAACGCATCGGCGCGCTCTTTGCCATCCAGCGTGACGTCAGCCTGAAGGAACAGCTCGAAACCGGCGTCACGCTCGACGCCCGCTTCTCGCCGGAACTCGCCATGGCGATCTTCCATCCCAAGGCCCCGCTGCACGACGGCGGCGTGATCGTCACCGACGAGCGCGTGGCCGGCGCCGCCTGCGTCTTTCCACTCACCGAGCGCGAGATGCAGGATCGTTCCACCGGCCTGCGCCACCGCGCCGCCATCGGCCTCACCGAGCGCACCGACGCCGTGGCCGTGGTCGTCAGCGAGGAAACCGGCGGCATCTCCATCTGCGAAAACGGCGTGCTCTCCCGCAACCTCACCGAGCAGCAGTTCCGCGAGCGCCTCGCCGACATTTTCCTCACCGGCAAATCCACCCATGAAATTCAACCTGTCGAACAACTGGATCGCAAAGATTCTGTCTCTGCTTCTGGCGATCGCGATCTGGTTTCTCATTAAGCAGAACCTCGCCAGCAACGGCGGCTTCGTCGAGCCGCCGCCGCGGGCCATTCCCGTCGGCGGCTCATGAGCCGCGCGCCGGGCCGGAGAAAATCCGTTTCATCGCGCCGCGAATCGATGTAAACCCGCGCCGCGTGACAGGTTCCGCGAACCACCGCACGTTTCACTTCCCATGTCATCCGCCTCGATCCAGATCATGCAAAAGGACCGCATCCCGGAGAGCGGGACGCTGGTCATTCCGGGCCGGCTGAACTTCGAGCAACTGCTCCAGCTCGAGCGCCTGTTCGCCAGCCGCAAGGTCACCTGGCTGGTGGAGGAAAACGCGCGGCACGACCCCGGGATGCGCGCCTATCTGGAAAAATCCGGCTCCGGCGCGATGTTCAGCGCCGGCGACGCCGCGCCGGCCGTGGCGGGCGAGCAGCTCCGGCCCTATCTCGCCGATGGCGGCGTGCTCATCTACGTGCCCGGCCGCGCCGCCGTCCGCAATGCCACGCCGTGCCACATCCCCGCCGCGCACCTGAAAACGATGTGCGCCTTCGGCCTGCCGGTGCTGCCGGTGGCCATCGATTGCCCGCGCGGTTCAGGCCTCGCCATCGAGCGCCGTTCGTCGCAGCCGCCGTTCGTCATCGTCATTGCCGAGCCGCTCCCTGCCGACAAGGCCAGCCCCGCCACCTACCGGCAATCGCTGCTCGCCGCCGCGGAGGAAGCCTACCGCGCCCGCCCGGTCTTCGGCGGATCGCTCGCCATGGCCCTGCTCGCCGGCCTGCGCCGCCACGCCAAAACCCACCGCATCCTCGACGGCTCGGACGATACCGAACTCGGCTTCGACCGCATCCTCGCCGCCGCCATCGCGTTTTCGAAATACATCCGCGAGGAAACCGACCAGCCGCGCGTCGCCATCGTCCTCCCTCCCGGCAAGGGCGGGCTCATCGCCAACCTCGCCGTCGTGTTCGCCGGAAAAACCCCGGTCAACCTCAACTTCACCGCCGGCCCCGAGGCGGTCCGCTCGTGCATCCACCAATCCGGCGTGGACCGCTTCATCACCGCGGATCCGTTTGTTAGAAAGGTTTCCACCTTTCCCTGGCCGCCGAACCGCGACCTGATCCTCATCGAGCGCGTCCTGCCCACCCTCAAGCGCAAGGCGATCAAGTGGGCCGTCCTCAACAAACTGCTGCCCGTCGGCCTGATCGGCTTCCTGTTGGGACTCAACAAGCGCAAGGGCGACGACGAGGCCGCGCTGCTTTTCACCTCCGGCTCGTCCGGCCAGCCGAAGGGCGTGGTGCTCAACCACCGCAACGTCATCGCCAACGTCACCCAGTTCGCCTCGCGCCTCGACATGCCGGAAGGCTCGTCGGTCCTCGGCTGCCTGCCGCTGTTACATTCGTTCGGCTGCACCGTCACGCTGTGGTATCCGGTGCTCGAGGGCATCGACCTCGTCACCTACCCGAGCCCGCTGGAAACCAAGCGCCTCGCCGAGCTGGTGGCCCTGCACCAGGTGAGCCTGCTGCTCGCCACCCCCACTTTCCTGCGCGGCTACATGAAGCGCATCGATCCCGCCCAGCTCGCCTCGCTCAGACTTGTCGTCACCGGCGCGGAAAAACTCCCGCAGTCGCTCGCCAGCGCCTTCGAGGAGAAATTCGGCATCCGTCCGCAGGAAGGCTACGGCCTCACCGAGACCTCACCCGCCACCAACGTCAACCTGCCCGACCCCGAACCGGAAAACGACGCCGTCCTGCTCCCCTCCTCGCGCAACGGCTCCGTCGGCCAGCTCCTCCCCGGCATGGCCATCCGCATCACCGATCCCGCCACCGACCGCGAGGCCCCCATCGACCGCCAGGGCATCATCTGGTTCA
>DATISV010000264.1:0-3909 GCA_035468505.1 Luteolibacter sp.
GCGAACCACAGCACCAGCCAGCGGCTCGTCCGGATCGCGCGGGATTGTGCGGCGAAGAAGTCCATGGCGGCGGCGGAAACGCCCGGCTCAGAACTGCACCTTCACCGCCTCGCGCTCCGCCACGTTGGTGATTTCGAACAGACTGGCTTCGGCGAAATTGAAGACACCGGCCACCAGGTTTGCCGGGAAGGTTTCACGCGAGTTGTTATAAGTCATCACCGAGTCGTTGTAGGCTTGGCGGGCGAAGGAAACCTTGTTTTCAGTGGTGGTGAGTTCCTCGGTGAGCTGCATCATGTTCTGGTTTGCCTTGAGGTCCGGATAGGCCTCGGCGAGTGCGAACAGCCGGCCGAGCACGCCGCCCAGTCCGGCTTCGGCGCTGGCCAGCCCGGCCATGGCGGACGCATCGCCCGGATTTGCCGCAGCCGCACCGCGGGCGCTTTCCGCCATGTTGCGCGCGGAAATGACCGCTTCCAGTGTCTCGCGCTCGTGGGACATGTAGCCCTTGGCGGTTTCCACCAGGTTCGGGATCAGATCGTGGCGGCGTTTCAACTGCACGTCGATCTGCGCGAAGGCGTTGCGGAAGCTGTTCCGCTTGCGCACCAGCCCGTTGTAAACGCCGATCACCCAGAACACGACCACCGCGAGAATGCCGAGCGCCACCAGCAGGGTGATCACACCGGCCGTGAGACCTAACAAACCTCCGAACCAGGGATATCCGCTGAACATGATGCCATCTGCCTAACCGCACGCCGTGTGCCCGCCAAGCGGAAAAGCATTCGCAAGCCATGGAAAGGTCGCCGCGTCCCGCCGCGTATGCGATGCATCATGCATGCCGTCCCGCAAGATGCGGACACCCGCGCGCCCTGGGAAATCACCCGGCGTCAGATGGCCGTCGAGTGGTTTGAAATCGAAAATGTCCCCCGCCACGCCGAAGCGGCGGTCTCGCATTTCAGGGGGGCTTCCGGAATCGCCGAGTCGCATGTCACGGTGTGTCTCAAAGACAAATGCGCGGATCCCGCCGGGGCGCTCGAAGATGCCTGGCTCGCCGCATTGGACGCCGCCGGGTTGTCGCCGGAAAGCACGCTGCTGCGCCGTGTCTTTCATCACGCATCGCATGGTTTCGATGCGGAACTCGCGCGTTTTGCCCACGCTCACCCGGGTTCGTTTTCCGTCATCGGCCAGCCGCCGCTGCCGGGCGGCCAGCTTGCGGTCTGGTCGCAGCACCTGCGCGATCCTCGCGCTCCGCTGGTCACCTCGGGCGGCGGCACCTGTTTCTCCTGCACGCGCGGGAATCTCCGCCATCATTGGCTCACCGCCTTGTGCGACACCACCGGCGATGACCCGGCATCCCAGGCCGCGAGGATTCTGGAACAGCACGACCATTGGTTGTCCGCACAGGACATGAAGCTCGCCGACCACGTCGTCCGCACATGGTGGTTCGTCCGCGACATCGATCGAGATTACCAGGCGCTGGTGGACGTCCGTCGCGGGTTTTTCGCAACACACCAGCTCACCGAGGACACGCACTATATCGCCAGCACCGGCATCGCAGGCGGACATGACCAAGCGTCGGCACGCATGTCGCTGGATTCCTATGCCATCGCCGGACTGGGGCGGGATCAGGTCGAATACCTCAGCGCGCCGGAGCACCTCGGGCCCACCCATCATTACGGCGTCACCTTCGAAAGGGCCACCGCCATTTCCTATGCCGACCGCAAGCATGTCATCATTTCCGGCACCGCCAGCATCGATCCAACCGGTGAAATCGTGCATCCCGGCAATGTCATGCGCCAACTCGACCGCAGTCTGGAGAACGTCTCCGCCTTGCTCGATGCGGCGGGAGCGGGACTGGATGACCTCGCCATGATCCTGGTTTACCTCCGCGACCCGGCCGATGGCGCGGAGATCAGGAAGGCCCTTCGCGAGCGTTTCCGCAGGCTGCCCACGATCGTGCTCCATGCCCCGGTCTGCCGTCCGGGATGGCTGGTCGAGGTCGAGGGAATCGCCCTCGTTTCCGCGAAGAATCCCGGCCTGCCTGAAATCTGACAAGCTCCCGAAAGGATTCCGCATTTTTTGCGGTATCAGGATGCGGCATGCACCAGTCCGCCACGTTCCGCGTTGGGTTTTTCATGATGTCATTGTCGTGTGCCGCGTCGGTGCATGCATCGGATTATCGATCGCCTCAGGATATTGCCTTCGCCCCGGATGGCAGGACCCTCGCGGTGGGCGATGTCACTGCCGGATCAGTCCATCTGATAGACCCCTCCACCCGTAAAATCGTCTCTACGGTTTCACTGACCGGCCAACCCTCTGGCCTGGCGTGGTCGACCGACAGCAAGCGGCTTTTCGCGGCTGAAGCCGGTGTCGGCAGCATCGCGGAAATCGACCGTGCAAGCGGTGAAGTCACCCGGCGTTTCACCACCGCGCGCTACCCGCAGGGACTCGCACGGGCCGCAAAACGCAATCTCCTGTTCGCTTGCGATTACGGCAACGACCAGCTCGTCGCGTTCGATCCGGAAACCGGAAAATCCGTCGCACAAATTCCCGTCGGCCGACAGCCGATGCATGTCGCAATCACTCCGGACGAATCTCTCGCGGTCGTCAGCAACCTGATCCCCGCCACGGCCGCCACCGCGCCCGATCACGCCACCGAAATCAGTATTGTCGATTTGGCAACCTTGACCGCTCGCGCCCCGGTGCGCCTGCCCACCGGATCGACCAACGCACGCGGCGTCGCCATCGATGGCAAGGGAGAAAAGGCCTACGTGGCGCATACGCTCGGCCGCTTCCATCTGCCGACCACCCAGCTCGACCGCGGCTGGGTGAATACCAACGCGCTTTCCATCATCGATCTGAAATCCGGCACTCGCATCGCCACCGTGCTGCTCGACCGCGTCATGGACGGCGCGGCCGATCCATGGGGCGTGGCGATCCACCCGCAAGGAACGAAGTTATATATCACACTATCCGGCGTCCATCAGATCGCGGTCATCGATCTGGAGCGTCTCAACGCCATGATCGGATCCGATCCCGACGCCTTCACCAACGATCTCGCCGCCCTGCACCGCGAAAAGATCATGCGGCGCGTCGATCTGCCCGCGAAGGGGCCGCGCGGCATCGCCATCTCGCCCGACGGCATCGCTCTCGCCGTGGCCGGATATTTCTCAGGAAACGTCGCCATGCTCGATGCCGATCTCGCAAACCCGGCATCCATTCCCCTCGGCCCGCAGCCGGAGCCGGATCTGGTGCGGCGCGGCGAGATCGCTTTTCACGATGCGAACCGCTGCTTCCAGCGCTGGCTCAGTTGCACCACCTGCCATCCCGGCGCGCGCTCGGACGGACTCAACTGGGACCTGCTCAACGACGGCATCGGCAACCCGAAAAACACCCGCTCGATGCTGCTCAGCCACGCCACCCCGCCGGTCATGTCGCTCGGCGTGCGCGACAAGATGGAAACCGCCGTGCGCGCCGGATTCATCCACATCCAGTTCACCCAACCCGATCCCGGCGAAGTGGAGGCGGTCAACGCTTACCTGGAATCGTTAAAGGCCGCGACTTCCCCGCGCCGCAATGCGGACGGCTCCCTAACAGAATCCGCCGCCCGCGGCGAAACCATCTTCCATCGCGAATCCACCGGTTGTGCGCAGTGCCACCCGGCCCCGCTTTTCACCGACCTCGCCCTGAGCGACGTCGGCACCGCAACGCCGCGCGACCGCGAGGCCAAGGCATACGACACACCGACGCTCGTCGAGGCCTGGCGCAATCCGCCCTACCTCCACGACGGCCGCGCCGCCACGATGCGCGAGGTTTTCGCCAAGCACAACGCGGACGATTCACACGGCGTCACCAGCACGCTGAGTCCCGCGGAACTCGATGATCTCATCGAATATCTTCTGTCACTCTAACAAA
>DATISV010000265.1:0-7792 GCA_035468505.1 Luteolibacter sp.
TCACGGAGGTTGAGGGACTCGATGATTATTTCTCATGCGCCGAGTTTGAAATTCTGGGGACGCCGGATGGTGTCGATAATCCACCGCCGCAGGAAAACCGCGCGCCTGCCGCCCGGGCCGCGTCCGCTTCCACCGACGAGGACACGCCGGTGGCCATCGCTCTCACCGCCAGCGATCCGGACGGCGATTCGTTGGAGTATGAAATCGTCGAACAGCCCGCGATGGGCTCGCTGTCCGGCACGGCTCCCAACCTCACCTACACGCCCGAAGCGGACGCCAACGGCAATGACTCGTTCGCCTTCCGCGTTAGCGACGGCGAGCTTCATTCGGACACGGTGACAGTGTCGATCACGGTCCGAGCGGTGAACGACGCGCCGGTGGCCGCAGGCCAAACCGTGACCACCACCGAGGATCAGCCCGCCGGCATCCTGCTACAAGCCAGCGACAAGGATGGCGATTCGCTTTCCTACCAGATCACCGAAAATCCTGCCAATGGCAGGCTCAGTGGCAGCGCGCCGAATCTCGCCTACATCCCGAATCCGGATTTTCACGGCACCGACAGTTTCGCCTTCAGCGTCAACGACGGCACCACGGATTCCGAAACCGCCACCATCACCATCAAGGTCACTCCGGTGAACGACCCGCCGGTGGTCTTCTCGCGCATGGTTTCCACGCCGTCCGACACCCCGCTAGCCGTCACACTGTCCGCAAAAGATCCGGATGGCGACGCACTCCAGTACCGCATCGTCAGCCAGCCGATGAAAGGCCGTCTCAGCGGCACCGCGCCGAATCTCACTTATACGCCCAACCCGCGCGTCAGCGGCTCCGATTCGCTCAGCTATCAGGTCAACGACGGCACGGTGAACTCCGGCATCGCCACCATATTCATCAGCCTCACGGCACCGACGAAACAAAACCGCCCGCCGGTTTTCACCGAGCCGCACATCAACCGCAGCACCGGCACCACCGACACCTTCTACACCTGCACACCACTGGCGGGCACCGCGGTGGATCCCGACGGCGACCTCGTCGCCTACGAGAAATCCTCGGGCCCCGCCTGGCTTGAAGTCGCGCCCGACGGCACCATCGCCGGCACACCGACCTCCGATGCGGAGGGCCTCAACACCTTCACCATCCGCGCCCGCGACCCGGAAGGGGCGTTTTCCGAAGCGGTTTTGGAAATTGAAGTGGAAGCCACCGGTCTCCCATTGCCCTGGACGATGGAACGTATCGGCGGAATCGGCGAGGAATCCAACGCCATCGGGGAGGCGGATTCGCTCACACTCACCGGCGCCGGCAGGATCGCATCCCGCTCGGATTCCGGATTGTTCGTCTGGCAGACACTCACCGATGACGGAGAAATCACCGTGCGCCTCACGTCGCTGACGAACGCCGGCGGCCAGTCGCGTGTGGGAGTCATGATCCGCGAGTCGCTCGCGCCGGATTCCATGCACGCGTTCATCGGTCTGGATTCCAACGGCTACGTCCGCTGGATGCGTCGGACCAGGCCCGCAAGCAAGACCTCGATCTCCACCGTTTCCCTGCTCAAACCGGATAACGGCTGGATGAGGCTTTCCCGCCAAGGCGGAACGATCAGCGCCCATGTCAGCGCCGACGGCAACTCATGGCTGGAGGTGGCCTCGGGCAACATCGATCTCGGCAGCTCCAGCTATATCGGCCTGGCGGTGGCCGGCGGTGGGGAACAACCCGCCACCGCGGTTTTCAACAACGTTTCGGTCACACCCTGACCGGTTTCCGTTGCTGCTGCTGATACGGCCGCGTGTCGGGGGAGGGACGCCTCCGGCACGCGGCTCACTTCCCCAGCAGCCAGGAAACGTGCGGCGTGAAGAGGTCCGGTTCCAACAAGAACGAATCGTGTCCCTTGTTGGAGTGCACGGTGATGTGCATCGATTCCACCCCCGCCTGTTCAAGATGGCCGATGAGTTCCGACTGTTCCTCCGGATAGAAGCAGAAGTCCGAATCGATTGAGAAAACCAGCCACCGCTGGCCGGCCTTGGCGGCGCGCGCGAGCAGGTCGGCCGGCGACGATGCGCGGCCCTCCGCCGTGGCGTCGTAGCGCGACCACATGTCGATGATGCGCAGATAGGTGTTGGCGTCGAAGCGCCTCACGAACTTCTTGCCCTGATGCAACATATAACTCTGGAACTGGTCGCGCACCCGGTACCACGCCAGCACGTCATCGGCCTGGATCACGTCGCGCCGCGCTCGGCGCTCGATCGAGTCGAGATGCACGAAGGTCTTGTGCGAGATCATGCGGGCCAGCGCCAGTCCATACAGCGGCGGCGAGGCATCGTAATAATTCCCGCCGTTGAAAAACGGGTCGTTCTCGATCGCTAGAATCTGTTCGAAGAGGATCAGCCGGTTGAGCACCGTCGTTTTGTATCCGGAGCCGATGGTGATGACGTTGCGCACTCGCTCCGGCAGCAAGGTGGAGAAGGTCAATGCCACCAGTCCGCCCACCGACGGGCCGACCACCGCGTGGAGCGTGCCGATGCCGAGACCGTCCAGCAGCCTCGCCATCACATCCACCTGGTCGGCGGCGGAAACCGCTGGGAAGGCCGAGCCCCAGGGCTTGCCGGTTTCCGGATCGATGGATGCCGGGCCGGTGCTGCCGTAGCAGCCGCCAAGGTAGTTCGCGCAGATGACACAATAGCGGTCGGTATCCAGTGCCTTGCCGGGACCGATCATGTCCTCCCACCATCCCTGGTGAAGTTCCTCCTGCCACAGCTCGCCGGTGCCCTCGATGGCTGGATTGTAACCCGCCGCGTGATGCGAGCCGGACAAGGCATGGAACAGCATGATGGCATTGGATTTTTCCGCGTTCAGTACGCCCCATGTCTCGTAGGCGATGCGGACGCCCGGCAGCACTCCTCCATCGCGTAACTTCAGCGGATCCTGCGGACTGCCGGTTTCGAAAAATTTCGTCTGGGTGACGGCGGGCATGCGCGGACCCTAATGATCCGCCACCAGCCACGCAAGCCGCATGCCGTTCACCACACGCCCAGCGTTTCAAGTTGCCGGGTGGCGGCTTCCGCCCAGCCGCGATTGGCCGCGGGCGATGCCGGCGACGGATGGAGCACGCGGCCGATTTTGCCCGTGCGCCCGGAATTCTCCGCCGCGCGACGAAGGCGCTCTTCCGCGAATCCGCCGATACCGATCAGGAATTCCGGCCGCAAGCAGTCCAGCACCTCGGTCAAATGCGCCATGCAGGCATCTTCCACCGGAGCCATCTCGGCGGCGGGCAGTTTGTCCGGCGTGAGGTTCGCGCCGTTTTCGTTCATCCACACCAGCGGGCAGAAATTGAGCACGAAGTGATCGCGGAAAAAAGCCTCCGCCTCGCCGAAGCGCTCGGCGAACAATCCCCACAAGCGCCGCCCGCTCACCTCCGAGCGCTGGCACGCGAAACCCTCGACCGGCCGCTTCGGGTGTTCGTCAGCCGGTTTTTCCACCGCTTCGCAAATCCCCATCCAATCCCGCACCGCCGCCACCTCGCCGAAGGGCACCCCGGTCTGGGCCATGCCGAAGGGGCCCGGGTTCATGCCGAGAAACACCACCCGCCGCCGGCCGCCGCCGAAACGCTCCAGATACCGCCGGTGCGGTTTCCACGCATATTCCAACGGCCGGTAAACGCGCGCCACCGGCGGCGAAAAATCCAGCCCGGCCAGCGATTCGCAAAGCCGGCGTGTCGACGCGATCAATGATTTCGCCTTACTCATGCACGCACCCTCCAGGCGATCACCAGCACCGCCAGTGACACCGGCAGGTAGAGCAAGGTGAACAAAAACAACTTCCGCGCCGACTCGCGCCGGCCGTCCCATGCGAAGCGGATCGCCAGCGCCATCATCACCAATGCCAACAGTGGCCCGGCAAGGCTCCACAACAGGTTCGCGAACCCGAGCGCGCCCGGCAGCAGCGACCACGCCGCCAGCACCAACGCGAAAACCGCCGAGAGCGCCCCGCTCTTGCGGCCCGTCAGATCGCCGTTCGACCACATTTCATATCCCACCGATTCATACTCCTCGCGGCACAGCCAGTTGATGGCGATGAAATGCGGGAGCTGCCACAGGAACAGCAGTCCGAAGAGAAACCACGCCTCCCAGCCCATCGCGCCGCCCGCGCCCACCCAGCCGATCACCGGCGGGATCGCACCCGGCACCGCGCCCACCAATGTATTGACCGAACTCACCCGCTTCAGCGGCGTGTAAACAAACACATACACCGCGATCGTCGCCGCCGTCAGATAAGCCGTCTCATGACCCACCTGCACCGCCAGGTGGATGATACCGATCGCGCACAGCACCCAGCCGATCGCAAACGCCACCACCGGATCCATCCGGCGCGAGGGCAGCGGCCGGTCCGCCGTGCGCTTCATCCGCGCGTCCAGTTCGATTTCCATCAACTGGTTGAACGCCGCCGACCCGAAGGCCGCCGCCGCCGTCCCAAGCAGCGTGTGAACCATTTTCATCCACTCGAACGACCCGCCGCGCGAGGCGAGCACGAAGCCGAAAAACGTGGTGATCAGGACGAAGAAATTGAGCCTCACCTTCATCAGCACCGCGAGGTCCTGACGCAGTCCAGGAGGCGGCGACGCGGCTTCGTTTTCCAACACCTCGGCATCCACCACGGTGTCCGGCGATTTCTTTTCCGCACTTGGTTCGGGCGATTCCATGGCGTATGTCAAAGACCCTTGAAGCCCTTGTAGGCGGGATAGGTGCCGGTCGGCACTGCGGCCGGCCGCCACTCGCGGTTGAGCTTGCGGTGCTCGTTGATGAACTTGGTGGGATCCGCCCAGTGTTCCAGCGTGGCCGGCACCGAGCGGTTCGCCACGCCGACCCTCAGGTCGTGGCGCATTTCAAAATGAAGATGCGCGGGATACATGCCGGAATTGGTGCCGATGGTCCCGATCTGCTGGCCGCGTTTGACGAGCTGGCCGGTGCGCACCGTCATCTTGTCGAGATGGCCGCTCAGGGTGTCGATGAACTTCACCTGACCCGACTTCGGATCGCGGTAGGCATGGCGGGTGAGCACCACGTTGCCCCACGCCCCGCGCACGTTGTGGGCGAAGGTGACCACGCCGTCCGCCACCGCGTAAACCGGGTCGCCCAGGTCGGTGTTGCCGCCGCCGCGACCATTCCAGTCGTCGCCGTAATGCCGCGGCGAGCGCAACCGAAGTCCCCGTGCCCGGTAATATCCGGCGGCATTCGGCTTGCCGACGGGGAAATCGAAGCCGTCGGCGAAGTTCACCTTCACCGTCTGCCCGGAAAAAGCCGCCGCCGGCATCAGCCACAGCAGCCCCAACATCAAAACGGAAAATGTCCGCCAATTCTCGCGCCAACGCGTCATGCGCGGTCACTCCACCGCACGTGCCCCCCACCCGCAAGCGCAAAAGCCCCCGGGAGCGCCGAGCCCCCTTGGCCTTCGTAGCCTTGGCGGAGTAGGCAGCTCGGCGCGAAAATTACTCAATCCAGCCCCCTCGCCTCCAAATCGTCCTCATCCCACCCGAAGTAATGGCCGAGTTCGTGCAGAAAGGTCGTCCCCACCTCGTCGCGGAAATCCTGCTCCTCGCCATCCACCCACTCCCACAGGTTCGCGAGAAACAAGCGGATGCGCGGCAGCTCGTGGGCGTCCGGCTCCTCCCACATCGCCGGACCCTCGAACAGGCCCAGCTCGTCGCCCGCCAACTCGTGATCGAACTCCCCCACTCCCGGTTTTTCCTCCATGGAAACCGGCACCTTCGCCGCCGCGTCGCGCACCTCGGCGGGCAGCGCGCGCAGGATCGCCTTCAATTCCTCGTCCGCCCAGCGGCTCAGTGTTTCGAAGTTCATGTCGTGAGAAATTTCAATCCGCCAGACCGCGCGCGTAAACTTCGCTTTCGGTGAACACGATCACCATCGGCCGGCAACAGACTTCGCAATCGTAGTCCACCTCCGTCGGCAGTTCGTCCGGGGGCGGCACGGCCACCTCGAAGGACTCGAAACAAGTCGGGCAGGTCACTTCGGCAAAGTTCATGGCGCGGCTGTCCGGTCGATGTGAGGAAAATCAATGACCTGCTCCAGTTTCACCCCGTAAAGCGCGGCGATCTCCGGAGCGTCGGACTGATGATAGATGTCGCGATAGTAGATCTCCCTGATGCCATAGGCGCAGAGCGTCTGCATGCAGGCGGTGCAGGGCATGGTGGTGGTGGCCACGAGCTTCGCCTCACCGCGGCGGAACAGGCTGCATAGGTTCACCTCGGCATGCAGCATGAATTTCTGCCGCGCGTCGCGGTCGTCCCAGAAACCGGGCGGCGCGTCATAACCCGGCGCGAGCCCGTTGTAGGCGGTGGCGATCACCCGGTTGTCGTGATCCAGCGCAGCGGCGCCCACCTTGCGGTAGGGATCCTCCGACCGCAGGCTCGCCACATGCGCGAGCGCCATCGCGTAGCGGGGAATGGACAGGCGTTCCGATGACATGCGCGCGAAGGATGGATGCGGATTGCGGATTTCAAACCCCAAAATCACGCGCCTATGTGCAGCCTTACGACGCGCGGCGTGATGCCGGTGAAAATTTCCCACGCGATGGTGCCGGCTTTTTCCGCCACTTCGGTCACCGGGATGTTGGCTCCGAACATTTCCACCTCGTCGCCTTCCTGTGCTTCGGCCGCGGCGGTCACGTCCACCATCACCTGGTCCATCGTCACCCGGCCGAGGATCGGACAGCGTTTTCCAAGGATGAAAACTTTCGCGCCCTTTCCTGAGACATGGCGCGGGTAGCCGTCGCCGTAGCCGATGCCCACGGTCGCCACCCGCGTCGGCGCGGCGGTGACGTATTCGCGGCCATAGGAAACGCCATGGCCTGCCGGTAAAGTGCGCAACAAGGTGATGCGTGACTTGAGCGTCATCACGTTGACGAGCCGCGATTGGTGTCCCGGCATCGGCGAAATGCCATATAACATCAATCCCGGTCGCGCGAGGTTGCACAGGCCGCGGTCGTAGCCGAGCAGCCCCGCGCTGTTGAGCAGGTGCCGCCACTTGAAACGATCCGGACCGCCGAGCGAACCGATGATTTCCTGAAACATCGTGATCTGCCCGCGGGTGAACGCCTCGTCCTCGTCCGCCGACGGACAATGTGAGCCGATGCCCTCGATTTCCAAATGCGGCAGCCGCTCCAGCGCCGCCATCGCCTGCGGCAAATCCGCCGCCACGAACCCGCCGCGGCCCATGCCGGTATCCACCGCCAGATGCACCTTCTGGCGCTTGCCCGCCGCCGCGGCCAGCCGGTCGAAATGCTCCGCCTCCGCCAGCGAGGAAACGCACGGCGTCCATCCACGGGCCACGATTTCCTCCCGCTCGGCCTCCCAGGTCGGGCCTAACAGATAGATCGGCGTCTCCACGCCCGCCGCGCGGATGCGACGCGCCTCGCCCACGTTCGCCACGCCGAAAAACGCGATCTCATGCGCGGCCAACATGCGCGCGATTTCCTCCAGCCCGTGGCCATAGCCTCCCGCCTTCACCACCACCATCAATTCGCAGCCGGCGGCCTCGCGCGCCACCCGCAGGTTCGCCGCCATCGCCGCCAGATCGATCTCCGCCCACGCCCGCGGCGGGGATTTGGGAAACATGTCGTCCACAGGCGCGAAGCTGCATCATGACCCAAACTCTGGCAAGACCGCGTGTTTGTTTCACCGCCAAGACGCCAAGACCGCGAAGGAAACAAGCCCCGAACACTGTTCGATTTGATTGAATCGGCGAAATGCATGCTTGTTAGTCGGGACCCTTTCGACACGCCGGAG
>DATISV010000266.1:0-1944 GCA_035468505.1 Luteolibacter sp.
TCCGCGCGTCACGGCTTGTGCGAATCGTGCCATGCGCAGGCACAGTCCGGGACGACGGCTACACCCCGTCGTCATGCGCCTGCGGTTTCACCATCGGAAGGTCCCGCCTCCAATCGCCCCGGACTGCGAAAGTGGCTCGTCGTCGGCACACTTGCCGTCGCAGTGGTGGTCGGCGTGATCGTTTTCGCGGGCCGGATGATGCAGTCCGGGCCGGACTTTGGTGAAGCGGGCTCGGTGCTGCGTTTCGCTGACCGTTCCTACGAGGGCGCATCATGGCGAGTAGTCCGCAAAGCCACCTCGCTGGGCGACCTCAGCAAACTCGGCTCCCGGCGCAGGGTGGTCGAACTGAGCCGGATCTACGGATTCGACGACGACAACCTGTGGCTGGTGGATGCCAAGGGCGCGGTGTTCCGCCTCGAACGCGGCCATTGGAAACTGGCGGCCAATTTGCCAGATCTGGCAAGGCATCCGCACGGCCGGGTGCTGGACCGCGACACCCTGCTGGTCGGCGGACAGTACGGCCGTCCGGCACACAAGATCCACCGGATCGGCGCGGATGGCATCCGCAGTTTCGAACTCCAGAATGAGAAGGCCGCCCGTGATCGATCAAGGCCGGTTGAACGCGGCGATGCGATCATTCCGTTCGCGCCGGGCATCACATATCTCGCCACAGGATCGCATTATACCGGAACCAGCCACAAATTGATGGGCGACGAGTTGAAGGTTCTTCATCCCGACAAGGGCCATCCCGAATCGGTGATCGTCGATTCCGATGGTGCGCCGATCCAGCTGGAATCCGGCCGTGTTCCAATGCCCAAATTGCAAGATTTGTGGCTGGCGGAGGTTTTTGCTGAAGGCGAGGTTCTGGCAGTCGCGCGGTTCGTCAATGGAAGCCGTGATCTGCATCCGCCCATGCTGGTGCGCTACCGCTCCGGCACCTGGGTGTGCAGCGAGGAGATTGCCTTGGAAAACACCGGTCTTTACCGCACCGGGTGGTTGAGTCAGACCAATGATAAAAGGGCGTTCTGCGTTTTTGTCGGCAAGGGGCAGGCGCTTATCTATCAGGAAGGTCGCGGGGTCACCTCCCATCCCATCAATGCCGCCACCTCGGCGACCATTCCGGATCTCATCGACGTGTGGGGCGTGTCTCCGGACCACTTCTGGGTGATGGACCGGACCGGCAGTGTGTGGGAACGCAGTGAAAACCGCTGGCGGCAGGTGGTGCGCGGCATGCTGGAGGACGACGTCATTTTCAACCACAGCTGGGTCAGCCCGGATGGTACGGTATATACCATCACCAGCGACACGCTCTACAAGCTCGATTGACCATGAGCGAGACGCAAACATCCGCCGCACCATTGGGACTCACGCTCACGCTCGATGGAGCCTGCGTCACGGTCGGCGGCTCACGTCCAAGGCGGATTCTCGATGAAGCCAGCGTGCATATCGCGCCCGGTCAGTTTGTGGGAATCCTGGGCAGTTCGGGATCGGGAAAATCCACTCTGATCAAGGCGCTGGCCGGGATCAATGAACTCTCCGCCGGCAGGGTGTTGGTCGGTGGACGCGAAATGACCGCGGAGCAACTCCTACACGAGCGCAATATCGCCTACATGCCGCAGGATGTGGTCATTCATGAGGCGCTGACATCGCGGCGGGCGCTGGGCTACATCGGCCGGCTCAAAGGGCTGGCTACAGCAGGCCACGGATTGAAGGAACGGGTTGCGAAAGCGGCGGGGCGCGCCGGTCTGGCGGACCGGCTCGACGTGCCGATCCACCGGCTTTCTGGTGGCCAGCGGAAACGCGCGGCGCTCGCGGCCGAACTTCTCGGCGATCCCAAGGTGATCCTGCTCGACGAGGCGACCTCCGGATTGGACCCCGCGTCAGAGGCGGAGATGATGCGACTCTTCCGCTCACTCGCCGACGAGGGGCGCACCGTGGTGTGCA
>DATISV010000267.1:0-2150 GCA_035468505.1 Luteolibacter sp.
CCTCAAGCTGCTTCATCTGTTCGTGGAAGGCCTTGCCCTCGGCGCTGCGGATGCCCGCGCTTTCCTCGGCGCAGTGCCGCAGCACCGTCAGCGCGGGATCGATTTCGCGGCGCTTCCGCTCGCGCGCCACGGTGGTGAAAATTTTCCACACGTCCTTTTCCGCTTCGAAGTATTCGCGCCGCTCGCCCTTGCGCAGCACGATCCGCACAAGGCCCCAGGCCACCAGCTCCTTCAGGTTGCCGTGTGCGTTGCCGCGGCTGATTTCCAGCTCCTCCATCACCTCGTCGGTGGTCATCGCGTCCGGCGCGGTCATCAACAGCGCGTGGATCTGCGCCATCGTCCGGTTGATCCCCCATTGCGTGCCCATCGCGCCCCACTGCGCCACGAATTGGTCCCTCAGTTCCTTCAGCCGTTCGCCCGTTGCATTCATCGGTTTCAGTAATTACTGGAACTCCGATAACTGCAAGAAATGTTTTTCCGCATTATTCCGGCGGCATGGATGCAGCGCACCGAATCGCCCGGGAGGCGGTCGGCCACCATTGGCAATGGTCACCAGTCCTGCTCGATGGCCTTGAGGGTGAGGAACAGTTCCTGCCAGCGGCGCAGCAGCGGCTCGATGGATAGTTTCGCCTCGGCGAGGTGTTGGTGAAGGGGATCGAGTGCCTGGTTGTAAACGCGGAAGACATCGCCGAGCGCGTCGGCGTAATCGCCGTGCAGGGCTGCGGCAAAGGCGCCGCAGGTGTCGAGCAGGTGGCTGCCGAAATCGCGGGTGATGGCCCGCCGCGTGATCCATGCCACTAATGTGCCGCCGCTGAGGAACAGCACGGCAAGGCCGCACAGGATGTAAGGTGCCCACGGCACGCCCAGTGCGCCGCATACGGCTCCGGCGGTGAGAAACAGGAGACTGGTGACGGTGAACGAGCGCAGCGCGAGGTTGCGGCGGCGCAGGTCCTTGTCGAGGCGCTTGCGCACCTTGAGTTCGCCCACACCCTGGCCGGCGGCGGCACCGAGACGGCGGACGAAGCGGTCGCGCGCCTCTGCCAGCGCGTGCTCCACGGGGGCCGCCGCGCGGAGATCGAAGTCCATGATTTCGCCCACCCGCGCGGCGAGGTCGGTCCAGTGCGCGGTGCAGGCCTTGACCACTTCATCGCCGTCCTTGGCGGCGACGGCCTCGATGGTTTCGCGCAGCCGGGCGATGAACGCGGCTTCCATTTGCTGGCCGGTGCGGTCGGCGGTGAAAAGCCGCAGGAACGACGGCAGCGCGCGCAGGCGGCGATGGAGCAGGCGGCCCACGCCCTCCGCCTCCTTTTCGAAAACCGCCGCGACGTTGAAGAGGTGGCCGGGCAGGCGGGTGAGGAATTCCTCGCGGATTTCCGCGATCTCGCCGTCGATGCCGGAAATGAAACGGGCATGGCCGTTGATGACGCGGTGGTGGTCCTCGATGTGATCGTCGAGCGAGCGCAGCGCGGCGGCGGCATGGCCGCGCCATTCGTCGAGCAACGCGCGGCGGGCGGGAGACTGGCAGACGGTTTCCGAAATGAACGCTTCCAGCCGCGGCAGTCCGCTGTCGCGCAGGGCGGCCACGTCGCGCGGCATCGCGCGTTTGGCATCGAGCGCGGTCCGGGCGGCGACGGCGAAGGCGGGCAGTTCGCGGCCCAGTCGCTTGCGCGAGAGATCGGCCACATGGCCGAGGATCACCTCGATGTCGCCGGGCTCGCGCTGGTCCGCCTGTTGGATGACGAGCGCGGCGCGGTCGAGCGCCGCGGCGGGCAGTCGGCCGATCAGATCCCAGGTGGCGGCCATCCACGGATTGGAAACGGGAAACACGCAGAGCAACAGGTCGGCATCCGCCGCGAGATGCTCCCATTTCACGAGGTGCTCCGGGTTGCCGTCGTTCACGCCCGGGGTGTCGATCAGTTCGAAATCGCGCAGGAACCCGGCCGGGCGGAAAATTTCGCCCAGTGAATCGTCGATGGCGTTTTCCCGCGGCTCCGGCGCATGGCGGTAATGCTGGATGCGGGTGGTCACCGGCAGCGGGCCGGCCGGGCACAGCGGCTGGCCGAAGAGCGCGTTGAGCAGGGTGGACTTGCCGGCGTTGACCTCGCCGCAAACGATCACGCGGAACGGCTTGCCGAGGCCGCTGTGAAAAT
>DATISV010000268.1:0-5181 GCA_035468505.1 Luteolibacter sp.
TCCCGCCGATGCGATCAAAGGCACCGAGTTGATCCGCCTGACGCGCTTGCAGCTGACAGGAAATTATTCCGACGCCTCGTTGAGGTATCATTTCTCGATCATGTCCTGCGATCCGGCCTCGCCGATCGCCAAGGTGGAGAAGGGCCAGGGTTACTACCGCCGCAGCGCCCCGCTGCCCGCACTCTCCGGTGCGCAGTAACTCTTCGCCCTCACCCAGGGCCGGCTGGAGGATCTCACCACCGTGGATCAGGACCTGGTGGACAACGCGATGCTGCGCATCCGCAAGTTCCGCGCGGTGGTGACGCGATATTATGAAATCAACGGCCGCTTTCCCTTCGCCTTCCGCGAAGCCTTCGCCAAGGACTCGCCGATCAGCAACCTGTGGAAGTTTCCCGAACTCGTGCTCGTCGATTGGGAAACCGGCGGCGCGCCCGACGAGGAAATGTCGCTCGATGGATCGATGTTGGATTTGAAACAACGGCTCGGCATTCCGCCGTTCCGCCTGCATGCCGCGCGGCTGCGGATCCAGCCTTCGTTGCAGATTTACCGCGAGGACTTTTTCCAAACGCTCGCCGCATCGATGTGGGCGCAGGGCGGCGAGCTGATCTACGCCGCGCCGATCGAGGACGAGGCGCTTGCCGACAGCCTGCGCCGTCTCAGCGCCACCTACGGCGTGGGCGTCGTTTCCTTCGGCCTGACCCCCGAGGCACTCGACGAGCTGCCGCGCCCGGCCAACATCCTCAACGCCCACCCGCGCGAAACCGAGGCCATCATGGCCAAGCTCGATATCAACCGCATCGCCTCGCCCAGATCCCGCCCGCACCTCGAGTGGAACGAACTCGGCTCGCTGCGCAACGAATCCGAGGAAACGGAAAAACTCATGCGCTGGCTCACCCGCTGCATCGACGAACGCCGTGCCGAGCCCTTCAAGGACGAGTGAACGCACGTGCCATGGACCTCGCTTCCTTCCGCAAGGAATATTCCGACCGCGGCCTGCACCGCGAGGATCTCCATGCCGATCCGGTGGCGCAGTTTTCCGAGTGGTTCATCCAGGCCACCGAGCTGGAGGTCCACGAGCCGAATGCCGCGACACTAGCCACCGTGGACGGCCGCGGCATGCCGTTCCAGCGCACCGTGCTGCTGAAATATTTCGACCGCGAGGGCTTCGTATTCTTCACCAACTACGGCAGCCGCAAGGCCGCGCAAATCGCCGCCAATCCGCTCGTTTCGCTGCTCTTCCCGTGGATCACGCTCGAACGCCAGGTCATCATCCAGGGCCGCGCGGAAAAAATCAGCAGCGCCGAGTCATTGCGATACTTCGCCTCGCGTCCGCGCGAATCGCAGATCGGCGCGTGGGTTTCCAATCAAAGCGAAGTGATCACAACGCGTAAATTCCTGATGCAGAAACTCGCCGAGATCCGCGACAAGTTCCAGCACGGCGAAATCCCGCTGCCCTCGTTCTGGGGCGGCTACCGCGTGGTGCCGGAATCCATCGAGTTCTGGCAAGGCGGCCCCGCGAGGCTTCACGACCGCTTTCTCTATCAGCGGCAGGACGATGGCTGGAACATCGAGCGGCTTTCGCCGTGAATGAAAGTCGTTAGATCGAATGCGGCAGAGATGCCATTCGTCACAAGCATGTCCGAATCCGCATCGGGCGCGCTTGCACACATTCATCGATTTCATGACGAAGATTTCCCGTATCGCACATTCCCCCGGGTTGGCATGCATCTGCCTGTCCGCCACTCTCTCCGCCCAGACCGCATGGATGCCCGCCACGCGACAGGCGCTGCCGGAAATCCTCAGCTCCGGCCTCACACCCGGCGGCTTCCGCATCGAGATCGCCGGGCCACCGGGCGACTTCCGTTTCCAGCGCTCGACCACCCTGCTGCCGGGATCGTGGCAGGACCTCGGCGGGATCGATCCGTTCTTCGGAACCGGCGAGGCTACCGATCCGGGAGCCTTGTCGCTGCCCAAAGCGTTCTATCGTGTCGGCGGCGGCTTCGAGGAAACCGCGATGAAGCTCATCGCCTTCGATTCCACCCTGTCGAGCGCGAGTTTCGACGGCTTCGAATGGGGCGGCCTCTGGTCGCAACAATCGCGCGAGAACCTGATCTTCCAAAGTGCCGAGGCAACCAGCGGCCTCGTCACCCTGCTCGATGGCCAAAGCGGCGGGTTCATCATCGAACCGAATCTCGATCCGCGCATCTATACTTCCGTCAACCAATGGAACGACCCCGAAACCCTGCCCGTCACGGTCAGTGGAAACACCTGGTCGATCGATACCTTCGGCGGTCCCGTCGATCTCATTCCGCTGGAAGATGGCAACCACTCGCTGGCGGGCATCGCGCGGGACGAGTTCAGCTTCGATGACGATGGATTTTCCTCCACCGAGCGCTCGCTGGAGATTTTGTGGTCGATCGCGAAATCGCAAAACGCCCAGCCATCCGATCTCGCCGGCAACTGGGGTTTCATACGGATTTTGTCCGACGGCTTCGAAACCGAAGGCTACCTCGACGGTTATGCGTTTCCGACCTCCATCGTTTCCGGACCCAACCCGCGGACCTTCACGGTCAACAACGCCCAGGGCTTCGAAATCGAGCACAACTGGGATCTGTTGCCCGCCGAGGTGAACAGCGTGTTTTATCCCGACAATCCGGGAACCGTGGCCAGCCTCGATCTGGCTTCCAATGGCGAAGTGACACTCACCTTGCCGGGTGAAAATCCGTTCAAAGGCATCGTTTCCCCTAGCGCGATGCTGATGGTCGCGACGGCTTCGACACCGGATTTGCAGAACCCGAGCGAGGATTTCGGCGAAGTGCAGTGGCTGGTCGGAGTCAAGCGGACGAACACCCCGGCGCTCGGCGGCAAGACCTATCGCGTGCTCCGCCAAGGCTGGCTGGTGGATGGCGATTTTTTCGAAATCGACCGCGGCGGCCCCACCGACGAGCTGGTTTTCAACGCCGGCGGGACATCCGTCACGCGCACCTCGGAATTCAACTTCGACAATGTTTCATTCGAGGGCGTGTATGACGACGGCGCGGACCCGACCACCCTGACGATGGACGTGAACGTCAACGCACAGGGTCGGATTCTCATGGAGGACGGCGTGCCCGGCAGTTACACGGTCAGAACCTTCGGTTTCGCCCAGGAAGGCAGCGGTCTGCTGGTGCTGGTGGACACCATCGACTTCGAAGCGGATCCCGAGGCCGACCTCGCCGCCGCCGCCGCACTCGGCCTGATGATCGCCGTCGAGGTGCCGTGAAGGAGACACAACCGCGCTCTTGCCGCCGACGCCGCGAAGTGGGATGCTCCGCCCATGCTCACGGTTTATATTTATCAAAAATGCTCCACCTGCCGCGACGCCATCAAGTGGCTCGACCAGCACGGCGTGGAATACACCGCCAAGCCGATCCGTGAAACGCCTCCGTCACGCAAGGAGCTGGAACCCGTGCTCAAGCTTATGGACGGCAATATCCGCCGCCTGTTCAATACCTCCGGCATGGACTACCGCGCGCAGGGACTCGCGGAACGGCTCCCCGGCATGACCGACGATGAAGCCATCGCGCTGCTCACCGGCAATGGCAACCTCGTCAAGCGGCCGTTCGTCATCGGAAACGGCTTGGCGCTCACCGGTTTCAAACCCGAACTCTGGAGCAAGGCATTGCTTTGACCGAACTCATCGAACAACTGCGCTGGCGGCCGCAAATCGGCGATCCCTCGCTGATGGGCTGGCTCACCGTGGCCGCTTACGGTCTTACGGCCGTGGCCGCGTTTCTCGCGGCGCGACGCGCCGGCCGCGCTCCCGGGCTCGCCGCGGGCAGCCGCGCGTGCTGGCTGCTGGTCGCCTCGTTGATGACATTGCTCTGCCTCAACAAGCAGCTCGATCTTCAATCGCTCTTCACCGACATCGGTCGCGTCATTTCCTGGAAATTCGGATGGTATGAACAACGCCGCGAGGTGCAGAAATGGTTCGTCATCGGCGTGCTTGTGATATCCGCCCTAGGCGCGCTCGGTTTCATCGTATTCTGTCGCACGTTCTGGAAAACCCACTTCCTGCTCGCCGCCGGGCTGGTTTTCACCGCCACCTTCATCGTGGTGCGCGCCATCTCGTTCCATCACATCGATGTCTTCCTGAAATCGGAACTGGTCGGCATGCGCATGAACTGGATTCTCGAACTTGGCGGCATCGCCCTCGTCTTCCTCGCCGCCTTCATCGACTGGCGCTGGCCGAAAAAGCCGCCCAAACCCGCGTGGAAACCCGCGGAGTAGGCGCGTGTACCACGTAGGCGCGTTCGTGAGAACGCGAATCGCGCATGCCAACGAACGCATACAAAATTCCAAATGCATTCGTTCGATTTCAAAATCATGGTTGTCAACGAACGTATGCATCGGTAAACAGCCCGTGATGCGCATCAAAACCACGGCAACCCTCGGCGAACTGGTCCGCGACCAGCGCAAGCAGCGTGGTTGGTCGCAAAGTCAATTGGCGGAAAAAGCCTGCGTCAGCCGTTTGTGGGTGAGCCAATTCGAGAACGGCAAGGAAACCGTGGAACTCGGCCTTGTGTTGAAAATCCTCCGGGAGTTGGACCTCGGCCTCGAAGCGGGCAAACTGAAAGACAACCCGTTCGCCGAAGGGCCTCTGAAGCCATGAAGGAATTCTTGCACATCCTCTACGGCGACACTCCGGTCGGAACGCTGGTTTACGACCGGAAGAAAGACGCAATCTCACTGAGCTACGATGAAGCATGGCAATTCGACAGCGCGGGCTTTCCGATGTCGCTCTCCCTTCCGATTGCCAAGCGGGAGCACACCGACACAACGATTCGCCCGTTCCTGCAAAACCTGCTGCCGGACAATCCCGCGGTGCTGGATGCGTGGGGGAAGCGCTTCCAGGTATCGCCACGCAATCCCTTCGATCTGATCAAACATGTCGGCGAGGACTGCGCCGGGGCTCTGCAATTTGTCCGCCCCGACCGGTTGGATATGATTCTTTCAGGCGCACTCGACACGCTAACGCCATTGACCGATGACCAACTGGCGAAGCGGATCGAAGCGCTCAATTCGCAATCGCGGGCACTCCCGGTGCAGATCTCGGGACGTTTCAGCCTGGCAGGCGCGCAAACGAAAGATGCGCTTCATCTGAAAGACGGTGCATGGTTCGTCCCCGGCGGGAGGGTTCCA
>DATISV010000269.1:0-3499 GCA_035468505.1 Luteolibacter sp.
TCCTGAGTTGGTTCATTCCCTTGTCCGTATTGCTGGCGGTCTGCCTCCAGTGCCATCCCGTCGGGCCGTCGATCGGTTCGTCGCGTGTGCCCACATCGTCCAGTTTCTCGGGCCAGAGCGGCAAGATCCCGATGTCCCGCATGTTGCGCGAGGTGAACCTGAAATCCGACATGGTCCCACGCGGCAGGCACGGCCGCAAGGTGGTCCGCCCGATGCGGCCGCGCTACATCACGATCCACTCGACCCAGAACTACACCGCCGACGCCTGGCAGCACTCGCTCGCGTTGAAAAACGGCGCGCTGCGTTCGCCCAAGACCCGCTACGGCAACCGCATCGGATATCTCATCTGGCACTTCACCACCGACGACAAGGTGGCCATCCAGCACATGCCCACCAGCGAGCAGGGCGAGCACGCCGATTTCCACGGTCCCGGCAACCGGCTTTCGATCGGCATCGAAATGTGCGAGCAACGCGGCAGCAACAAGCGCGAGACCATCGAGCGCACCGCCAGGCTCACCGCGGTGCTGATGAAGAAAAACCAGATTCCGCTCCGCAACGTGGTGCCGCACTACCACTGGCCGCGCCGGGGTCGCACGCCGGCCCACAAGAACTGCCCGCACTTCCTCCTCGACAACGGCAAGCCCGGCGCGAAGTGGCGCTGGTTCCTCAGCCGCGTGAATTATCATTACCAGCGGGTCGAGTGAGCGCGGCAAACCGGCGTTGACCGGGAAATCCGCCGCCCGCATCCTCACGGCCGTGCGCGTCCTCGCCATCGACCCTGCTGTTAGAAACACCGGCTACGCCGTGTTGGAGGGCGACCCGCGCAAGCCGGCGGTGTTGGGATACGATGTGATCTCCATTTCCAAAAACATCCCGCAATCCGCCGCGCTGGCCGCCGTCCGCCAGCACCTCGCCAACCTGATCGCCAAGTTCCAACCGGACGAGGTCGCCGTGGAGGGCATCATCTATGTGCAGTCCCACCAGACTGCGATCACCATGGGGGCCGCCCGCGCCGCCGCGCTCATCGCCGCCGCGGACGGCGGGCTCAAGGTTTTTGAATACCCGCCGAAGAAGGTGAAGAACGCGGTGGTCGGCCATGGCAATGCGGACAAATCGCAGGTCGCCTTCATGGTCCGAGCGCTGTTGGGGCTCGCCGAAACCCCGCCGCCGGACGCTGCCGACGCGCTCGCCATCGCCATCGCCCACCTCCAGGCCTCCGACCCGCTCAAGGCGAAATTGCTTGAGCGGCGTCTGGTTTGAAAACAAGACGGCGTTCAGCGGACGCCTTGTCATCTCCATGCTTCAAATCCTTCATCTTCCGGAGTCTGTCAGCTACGAGGAAGGCCTGCGTGTTCAGCAGCGGCATGTGGACGCCATCCTTGCCGGCGGGGGCGAAGACACGCTGATTTTATTGGAACACCAGCCCGTTTACACCATCGGCCGGCTGCGCGACCGGTCGTCGTTGCGCGATGCCTCGATGCTTCCGCATCCGGTTATCGAAACCAACCGCGGCGGCCAGGCGACCTATCATGGTCCGGGGCAATTGGTCGGATATCCGATTTTCGATCTGAATCCGCGCGGCCGCGATCTTCATGCCCATTTGCGGAATATCGAGGACGTCCTGATCCGCGCCTGCGCGCACTTCGGGGTGAACGCCACGCGGCGCGAGGGACTCACCGGCGTGTGGGTGGAAAACCGCAAGCTGGCCTCGATCGGCGTCGGCGTCAGGAAATGGATCAGCATGCACGGCTTCGCCATCAACATCACGAAAGAATGCCTGCCGCCGTTTTTCGCGATCACGCCCTGCGGTCTTGACGGCGTGAGCATGACCTGTCTGGAAAACGAGGCCGGCCGCGCGATCACGGTGGACGAGGCGGCGGAAGCGATCGGGCGCTTGTTTTAAAGCCTGCCGCGCAGGTGCTCCAGCAGGCCGCGGCAGCCGTCCTCGACGATGTCGGCCACGTGCTCGAAGCCCTTCCCGCCGCCGTAATACGGATCGGGCACGTGCCCCAGCGGGTTGTCCGAGCAGAACGAGGAAAACGGCCGGATTTCCGCGCGCCGGGCATCGCGCGCCATGCTGCGCAGGTCCGCCTCGTTTTCGTCGTCCATCGGCAGGATCAGGTCGAATTCGTCGAAATCCGCCAGGCGCACCTGCCGTGCGCTGCCATGGGGATGGTATCCGCGGGCCTTCAAAGTCGCGGACATGCGGCGGTCCGGGGGATTGCCGGAGTGATAGCCGATGGTGCCGGCGGAATCGATTTCGATGCGGTGTTCCAGTCCGGCTTCGGTGATCATGCTGCGGAACACGACTTCCGCGGCCGGGGAGCGGCAGATGTTTCCCATGCAGACGAAGAGCACGCGGAGGGTTTGACGGTCGGCGGGATCGTTCACGCGTGCGATGTTTTCCGGTCTTTGCCAGCGGGCAAGCGAAACCTGTCGCGCGCGGAATCGCCGAAACGCGCAAAAATGAGTGGCCATGCCGCGTTGAGGTGGTTGGCTGGCCGCGAGCACATGACCCATCACCCGATCCAATATCTCATCAGTTGCGAACACGCCACCTGCGCGGTGCCGGAAGCCCATCGGGAAATTTTCAAGGGCGAGGAAGACGTGGTGGCATCGGGCGAAGGCTGGGAGCCCGGCGTGCTGAATCTCGCGCAGGCATTCTCGATGCGCTACCACACGCCGCTGGTGCACGGCGACGTGACGCGGCTGCTGATCGATCTCGAACGCGACGGCGACGCGCGCTGGAGCCGCTACACGGACAAGCTCCCCGAGGCCACGCGCCAGAAACTGGCGGACCGCCACGAGCGGCCGTTCCGCACGCAGTTGTCGCAGCGGGTGCGCGATGGCATGAGGCGGCAGCAGCCGCTGCTGCACCTGCTGATCCACACCTCGCCGGAGGTGGACGGGCGGGTGATTCTGGAAACCTTCTCCGGCATGCGTCCGGCCGAGGAACTGGCCTCTGCGTGGCGCGGCCTGCTGCGTGCCGCCAATGTGGACGTGATGCATCTGCACAATGCGACGCCCAACGCTCTCGAAGCCTGGTTGATCGGACAGGCGGGAGATGCCGGCTACACGCCCGTCCGGCTCACGGTGGCCCAGTCGTTCTTCCTCGAAGGCCGGCCTCGCCGCTGGGACGAGATGAAGAAACTGCTCATCGAGACGCTCAACCAGGCTTTGCTCGAAGCCCCGCCGCTCAGCGTCCCAGAATCCCGCGCGATTGCTCAAGGCTGAGCTTTCGCTGCTCGCTCCACTCGATGATCTCCGGCGGCTGATAGACGCGCCGGCGCACGTCGGTCTCGGCGTCGGACGGCTTGTCGAGGCGGCTGGCGGAGGACTCGCGGGCGTCGCCGGTGCGGTAGCCGCCGGTCTGGTAGGAGCCATCGGTTCCGCGCGAAGCCCGGCCCGCTTCGCCGGCGCTCCGGCCCTCGAGGCGCGATGCCTGCCGCAGATGGTCGGCATCGGTGTTTCCCTGGTAGCTACTACGGTCGTAGTCCTT
>DATISV010000270.1:0-3908 GCA_035468505.1 Luteolibacter sp.
GCCGCAGCAGCCACGCGAGCATGGCGGAGGTGGTGGTTTTCCCGTGGGTGCCGCTGACGACGAAGTTGCGGTGCACGCGCAGGAATTGCTCCTTCATCACCTCGGGCAGCGATTGATAGAGCAGCTTGCGCTCGAGCGCGGCCTCGGCCTCCGGGTTGCCGCGCGAGATCGCATTGCCGATGACCACCACGTCGGTGTCCGCCGGGATGTTCTTCTCGTCGTATCCCTCGGCGACGGGGATGCCCTGGCCGCGCAGGAAATCCGACATCGGCGGGTAGGCGTTGACATCGGATCCGGTGACGGTGAGGCCGCGCTGTTTCATGGCGGCGGCCACGGCACCCATGGCCGTGCCACAGATGCCGGTGAAGTGGAAACGTGTCTTGTCTGGCATGCGGGGCGGCCAAGCTATGAATCGGACGCCGCGCTGCCAACCGGGAAAAACGTCGTCTTTCCGCCAGGTTCCCGGCGGGCTTGTCAAATCCGCGGCCATGGCGAAACTGCGGGCCATGACGCGCGGGCGGAGATTTCCGGCGTCACTCACCCACGGTCCACCATGCATTTCCTCGGCATAGAAATCAGCCACGCCGGCAGCCGCGCGCTGGTGCTCGATCTGGATGCCACCGCGGTGTGCGCCGAGGCGTGGGAACCGCACGCCTGGATCGAGGGCCTGCCCGCGGGTTGCCGCGAGCAGGATCCGGCGCGCTGGATGCACGCGGTGGATATCGCCGTGCGCCGCGCGCTCACGCAAATGCCGGACCACCGGGTCGCCGCGATCGGCGTGGCAGGGCCAGCGCGCGCGCTGGTGGCGCTCGACGAGGCGGACCGCATCGTGCGCCCGGTGAAGCTGGCGGGCGACAGCTCCGTAAAACACCAGGCGGAGGAAATCGCCCGCGCGTTCGGCGGCACGCCCGGGCTGATCGAACTGGCCGGGCAGGTGCCGGGCGCGGAATCCGCGGCGGCGGAATGCCTGTGGCTGCGCCAGCACGAGCCGTATCATTTTCAACGCGCAGCGCGTTTTCTAACAGCGCAGGATTTCATCGCCTACTGGCTCACCGGCGAGCGCGCCACCGATCCGGGCGGCGCATCGGCCACCGGCCTGCTCGACATCCGGACGCGCGAATGGTGCGCGGAGTTGCTGGATTTCATCGATCCGGGCCTGCTGATGCGGCTGCCGCCTCTGCGCCCGTCCGACTCGATCCGCGGCACGCTGCGGCCGGCGCTGGCGAACGCGTGGGGATTGGACAGCCCGGTTCAAGTGGCCGCCGGCAGCGGCCAGGCGATGCTCGCGGCACTGGCGGCCGGTTGCGTGGCGGATGGCACGGTGGCGGTGGAACTGGGAAATCGCGGCGTGATTTTCGGTGCGGGTGCCGAGCCGGTGATCGATTACCGCGCGGAAATCCAGGCCCTGTGCGGGGCCACCGGCGGCTGGCTCGGGCTGGCGTCCTCCGCCAACACGGCGGTCGCGCCGGAAGTGCTGCGCCGTCATTACGGGTGGTCGCCGGAGCAATACGAGGCGATGGTTTCCGGCGTGCCGGCCGGTGCGGATGGCCTGCTCCTGCTGCCGTATTTCACCGGCGAAACCATCCCGCGCCTGCCCGACGGCTGCGGCGTGCTGCATGGCATGACTCCCGACAATTTCACTCCGGCGCACGTGGCGCGCGCGACCGCGGAAGGCGCGGCGCTCGGCATCGGCTATGCGATGGGGCGGCTGCGCGAACTGGGATTCGATCCGCCGGAGGTGAGGTTGTTGGGACGCGGCGCGGAGAGCCCGGTGACCCGCGCGATCCTGGCCGACGTTCTGGGCGCGCCGGTGGTGCCGGTTTCCTCGGGTCAGGGCGCCGCGCTCGGGGCCGCGATGCAGGCGGCGGTGGCGTTTTTCCGCGATTGCGGCGAGCCGCTCGGATTCGCCGAGATCGCCAGCTACCTCGTCACCGGAGATGCAGCCGCGCGCCACGACCCGGACGCGCGCAACCATGATATCTATCAGGAAATGATCTCCCGCCAGCAATACCTCGTGGATACCCTGCACCCGGCGGGTTTTCTCTAACAGAAGGATTTTCCGGAAGCAGATGGGCACCCGCAAAGGCAGCGAAATCCGCAGCGACATCAAGTCGTCCGTGCTCGGCACCTTGGCCGGCTGGTGTATGAAAACGCTGGCCGCCACCTTGCGCGTGGAGATTCGCGACGAATGCGGCATCGGCTCTCCGGAGAAGAAAACCCCGCCGGTGATCTATGTGTTGTGGCACAACCGGATCTTCACCGTGCCGCCGGCCTGGTACCGCTTGTGCGGCGCGCACCGCAAGGCATCCGTGATGGCCAGCGCCAGCCACGATGGCGACATGGTGGCGCGCGCGATGGCGGTGTTCGGCATGGGCGCGGTGAGAGGTTCGTCGTCGCGCCGGGGAGTGGCGGCGTTGGTCGGATTGAAACGCGAACTCGCCGCCGGCAGCGACGTCTGCCTTACACCCGACGGCCCGCGCGGCCCGCGCTACGCGCTGCAGGCCGGCGCCGTCAAACTCGCGCAATCGAGCGGCGCGCCGCTGGTGCCGGTGCACGTCCGGTTTGCCTCCGCATGGTATTTGAAAACCTGGGACCGCTTCGTCATCCCCAAGCCGTTCAGCCAGGTCATCGTGACCTTCGCCGCCCCCATTTCCATTCCCCGCGAGCTGGATGACGCGGAGTTTGAAACCCGGCGGCACGAACTGGAAAATCTTCTCGTGGCCGGGACCGGGGAAGCACTGGTGGCAGAGGGCGGATTTGAACCGCCGACCAAAGGCTTATGAGTCCTCTGCTCTACCGCTGAGCTACTCTGCCGTGATATCCGCAGCCTGCGTTTGTCGCGCGGGCGGGGCGGGTTGCTACCGCCCCGAGCGCGGTTTGTCCAACCGAAATTCGATGATCCGCCCGGGGCGTTGACGCGACGGGGCATCGCCGCAAGAGTCGCCGCGGCATGGGAGAGACGATTCTGGGCATCGATTTGGGAACCACACACTCCGCGGTGGGCGTGGTCGATTCCGGGTTTCCCATCCTGCTGGCCGATGAGGATGGCCGGCGGATCACGCCGAGTGCGGTATGGATTGGCCGCGACGGGCGGATCGAGGTGGGTGCCAAGGCGCTGCGACGTCGCGCGGTCGAACCGGAACGCGTGGTCACCAGCATCAAGCGCCTGATGGGCCGCCGCGCGGACGAGGTGGACGAGGGTTTTCCCGTGCCGGTGACCGCCGGGCCGGATGGTCTGCCGCGCGTGCTGGGGAAATCGCCGGAGGAAATCAGCGCGGAAATCCTGCGCGAGCTGAAACGCATCGCGGAGTGGCGGATGGGCGTATCGATTTCCAAGGCGGTGATCACCGTGCCCGCGTATTTCCACGACGCGCAGCGCTCCGCCACCAAGCGCGCCGGCGAACTCGCCGGGCTGGAGGTGGTCCGAATCCTCAACGAGCCCACCGCTGCGGCGCTCGCCTACGGGCTCGACAAGCTCGAAGAGCACTCGCGCGTCGCCGTCTATGACCTCGGCGGCGGCACCTTCGACCTCAGCATTCTGGAAATGCGCGACGGCGTGTTCCAGGTGATCGCCACCCACGGCGACACCCGTCTCGGCGGCGACGATCTCGACGCGCTGCTGCTCCGCCACATCGAGCAACGCGCCGGCCTCGCCGAAACCACCGGCGCGCTCCGCGTGCGGCTGATGGAAGAGGCGGAGCGAGTGAAGTGTTATCTATCGAAAAACGACGAGGCGGTCTTCCGCGTGCCGTTTTACGATGGCTCTAACAGCATCGGGGAAACCGTTACGCGCGGCGAGTTGGAAACCCTCGCCGCGCCATGGATCGCGCGCACACTGCGCCATTGCCGCCAAGCGCTTGCCGATGCCGCTCTCAAGGCCGCCGATCTCGACGCGGTGGTTCTCGTCG
>DATISV010000271.1:0-20344 GCA_035468505.1 Luteolibacter sp.
GGTGAAATTCGTAATCGACGACGAGTCCCCTGGTAAGCGGGAATTGACGGATGGGTGCGACATAGGAGCAGCCGCCGCCATCGGGTCCGGATTTCCCGCGGTGGCGGTAGGTGACGGCTTTGGTGGTGCCGGGGGTGTGGATGCCAATACCGAAATTCCGTTTATCGACGAACGCGAGCCAGCCGCCGGTGTAGGCGATGTTTTCCGGTTTCAAATCCTTGCCGAGCATGATCGGGGCGTGCTTCACGAGCTTGCCGTCCTTTTCGAACATCAGGTGGGGCAGGTCGTAATCGACGAACATGGCGGGCATTTCCTGGTGTGCGTTGCGCTTTTGGTCCGGCCCGGTGTAATCGAGGCGCATGCGGATTTTCGCGATGGGTCCGTCGAGGGTGATCCATTCCTGCATGATGGCTTCGGGACAGCGCGCGGCGCTCGCCCAGCGAAGCGGTTCGACTTTGGCGTAGAGCTCGTTTGCGGATTGGCGGAATTCCAAGGTTCTGGCATCCTCGCCCTTGTAGCTGCCTCCCTGGACCGGATTGTAAACCCATGGTTTTGCGGCCCATTTCGATCCATCGGGATCGCCATAATAGGACTGCTGGATGAAGCGGCCTTCGTCGTGATGGTTGAGGAGGTTGCGTTTGTCTTTTGACAGTGCCAGATAGCCAATGGCCGAGCCGCGGCTTCGGTCCACACCGATGCGGAGGGTGCCGTTGTCGAGGAAGGTCCATTCCGGATTCCTGTCCCTGGCCTGTGACGGTCCTGGCAGCAATAACACGAGGAGCGGGATGAGCGGGATGCGTGTTTTCATGACCGGAATAGATATGATGCAATGCGGGCGATTGCAGGATGCCGGTTTCAGTGGAGATCCTTGAATGGAAACGGGGAGGTGGCGTCTTCAGGTTTCACGGTTTCGTCGCGTTGCGGCCAGTAGCGCGGGGCGGCGTTGGCCTTGAGCCATGTTTTGAGTTGTTGGTGGAGTTGCGCGGTGAGTTCGGGTTTTTCCCGGGAGAGATCATGTTTTTCGAACGGGTCGGCGGGAACGTTATAGAGTTCGAGTTTGCCATGCCAGTCCCAGATGAGTTTGTGCGGACCCACGCGGATTGCGGAATGTGGGGAGAGCGGCTGGCCGTTGTCGGGGTGTTTGACTTTCACGTTGAACGGATAGTGCCAAACCAGCGTGCGATCAGGGCCGGGCGACTCCGGGTTTTCCAACAGCGGCAACATGCTGCGGCCGTCGATGTCCGCCGGCGCCCGGTTTCCTGTTAGATCGGCGACGGTGGGCAAGTGGTCGGTGCAGTCGATCACGGCGTCGCACCACTTGCCGCCCTCGAAGCGGCCGGGTTGCCAGACGATGAGGGGGACGCGTATGCCGCCTTCATAGAGGCAGGCTTTGCCGCCCTTGAACGGCTGGTTGTCGGTGGCGGGCGGATCGGTGTATTCCACGCCGCCGTTGTCGGAGGTGAAAATCAGCACGGTGTTTCGCGCGAGACCCGTCTGTTCGAGTGTGGTGCGGATGGCTCCGACCGAGTCATCGCGGTGCTTGAGCATCGCGGCATAGGTGGCGTTGTCGCGGCCGAGGTGGCCGCGCTGTTTTTTGGCGGAGAAACGCTTCACCTCGTCTTGCGGCGCTTGGAACGGAGTATGGACTGCGAAGGGCGCGTAGTAGAGCAAGAAGGGTTTTTCCCCGGTGCGACGGGACTTGATGAAATCAACGGCTCGGGCATCCAGGTCGTCTGTTAGATAGTCTTTTCTTGTCGGTTCGCCGGCCATTCCGATGCGGAATTTGCCGGGCTGGGTGGGGAAAAACGGTTTCGTCCGGTTCCACTGCGCCTGCCATTTGAAATACGGCGAGCCACCGGCATCGAAGAAAGCGAGTTCTTCGAATCCAAATGCGGAGGGTTGGCGCTCCGGCACACCGTGGCCACCGAGGTGCCATTTGCCGAGGAAGGCGCAGTCGTGGGTTTTCAAAACGCGCGGCCATGCGGGGATGGCGGGATCGAGCGCGGTGTTGCTGGTGGCGTTGCGCCACGGGCGTTTGCCCTTGATCGGATCCTTGTGCTCGACGACGTCGTGCGGATCGGATCCGGCGGGAGGTTTCATGCCCTGATTGAAAAACGTGCGCGTGTTCGGCGTGGCGGTGGTCACGCCTATGCGGGAGGCGATGCGGCCGGTGAGGATCGCGGCGCGGGTGGGCGAACAAAGCTGGTTGGCGTAGGCTTGCGAGAAGGCGATGCCGTCCGCGGCCAATCGGTCGAGATGCGGGGTTTCGAAAAACAGTTCATCGGGTTCTGCCGCGGTAAAATGGCGGGCGTAAGCCCCGATGTCGGTGATGCCGAGATCGTCGGCGAGGATGAAAACGATGTTGGGCGGCTCCGGCGCGGCCCGGACGGACAGGGTGCCCAGGGCGAGGATGAAGATCCACGGACTCATGGCCACTGACAGGGTTCGTCGAAGCATTCGCGTATTTCATCAGGAGTCGTCGCTTTGACAACCGCCGTCTCGAGCAAGGTGGATGACAGGCAGAGGACCGATTCGGTCTTGGCATGTCGGTGAATCGCCATAGAAGAACGTCAATCCGATGGCCCATCGATCAGGAAATTGGCTCGCCTCGCTGATGCCGGGGATTTTCCTCATCGGCTACAACATCGGCACGGGCAGCCTCACCGCCATGAGCAAGGCGGGCGCAAATTACGGCACCGGCATGCTGTGGGCGGTGCTCGTGAGCTGCCTGATCACCTGGTATCTGATCAACTTTTTCAGCCGTTTCACGATGGCCAGCGGCATGACCGCGATGGAGGCCTGTCGAAAACACATCCATCCGGTTTACGCGTGGGCGCTGTGGGGCGGGCTCACACTGATCATCCTGTCCGCACTGATGGGCATGATCGGCTTGCTGGCGGATGTGGTGGTCACCGGTTTCCGCGAGCTGGCCGGCGTGAAGGTGGATCGCGCCGCGAGCGGTGTGGCGATCGCGCTGGTGGTATTGGGCCTGTTGTGGATCGGAAACACGCGGCGGCTCGAAGCGATGCTCGGGGTGATGGTGGCGCTGATGGGCTTGGCATTCATCGGAACGGCGGTCCGGTTTTTTCCCGGCGTGGAGGAAACACTGCATGGCTTCGTGCCCAAGCTGCCGGGCCGCGCCGAAGGCAGCGACAACAGCCCGTGGGTGATCCTCGCGGGAATGGTCGGCACGACGGTCTCGGTGTTCGCGTTTCTGATCCGCAGCGGGCAGGTGAAGGAACACGGATGGACGATGGAACATTGGAAAATCCAGAAACGCGACGCGCTTGTGAGCGCATCGATGATGTTCGTGCTCAGTGCCTCGGTGCTGCTCACCGCGACGGCCACGCTGCACAAGCAAGGCCTGAAGATGAATGCAATCGACGAGATGATCCCGATGCTGCGCCCGGTTTTCGGCAATGCGGCGATGGGTGTGTTCGTCATCGGCATCCTGGCCGCGGGACTTTCATCGCACATGCCGAACATGATGGTGATCCCGTGGCTCACACGCGACTTGAACGGGCGTTCGCGCATGACACGCACGCCCGCTTTCCTGTGGACGCTCGTGTTGCTGACCGGTGTCGGGATTCTGGGTGCCGGGTTCGAGTCGCGGCCGGTATTTCTCATGCTCATGTCGCAGGCGGGGATTTCCATCGTGATGCCGCTTGCCCTGCTCGGGTTGATGTGGCTTTCTGCCCGCCCCGAAACGACCGGCGCGCCGGCTCCGCGGAAAATCGAATGGCTGCTGCTGGGTTTGATCGCGGCGTTTTCGCTGGCCATGGGTTTTCTCGCCCTGCGCGGGCTGATCACCGATCTCCAACAAATGATATCATGACCAACCCCTTCTCATTGGAAAACGAAACCACGCTGGTGACCGGTGGTGCCACCGGGATTGGATTCGCCATCGCCCGCTCGTTCGTCGAGGCCGGCGCGCGTGTCATCATCTGCGGCCGCAGCGAAGAGACACTCGCCGATGCCGTGGCCGCGCTGGGATCCAACGCCGCGTATCGCATCCACGACGTCACCGAACTCGACCGCGCAGGGGATTTCATTGACGGCATCGAACGCGATTTCGGACCGCTCACGATCCTCGTCAACAACGCCGGCAGCCACCTCAAGAAACCCGCGGTGGAAATCACGACCGCGGAGTTCCAGAAAATCCTCGATGTGCATGTGCTCGCCGCGCACGCACTGACCGCCGCCGCCGGGCGCGGCATGCTCGAACGCGGCCGCGGCTCGGTGCTTTTCATTGCGTCGATGGCCTCGCTGTTCGGGATTCCGCAGGTGCTGGCCTACTCGGCGGCGAAAACGGCGCATCTCGGCATGGTCCGCACGCTGGCCACCGAGTGGGGGCCGCGCGGCGTGCGCGTGAACGCCATTGCCCCGGGTTGGATCCAGACGGAGATGATGCGCAAGGCGGTCGATTCCGATCCCGCGCGCAAGGCGAAGATCCTTGGCCGCACACCGCTCGGCGTGTTCGGTGAAACCGAGGACATCGGGCGCGCCGCGGTTTATCTCAGCTCACCGGCGGCGAAGTTCGTCACCGGCGTCTGCCTGCCCGTGGATGGCGGCGCATCCATCGGATTCTAACGACATATCATCATGAAACTCGGATTCGGATTCTACCGGCACATGCTGAACCGCGAAAACTATGACTTCGCGGTCCAATGCGGCGCGACGCACGCGGTGGTGCACCTCGTCGATTATTTCAACCAGGGCAACAAGGTGCCTGGCGAGGACCAGCCGATCGGCGCCCTGCACGGCGGCTGGGGCATCGCCGGCGGCACGCCGGACGAGGCATGGAGCGAAGAATCGCTCCGCGCGCTGAAAGAAGAACTCGTCGCGGCCGGGCTGCAACTTGAGGCGATCGAGAATTTCGATCCCGCGCATTGGCACGACGTGTTGTTGGACGGTCCGAAAAAACACGAACAGATCGAGAAGGTGAAACAGATCATCCGCAACGTGGGCGCGGCGGGCATTCCGGTGTTCGGCTACAATTTCAGCATCGCGGGTGTGGCGGGCCGTGTGTCCGGCGCGGGCGCGAGAGGCGGCGCTCGCACCGTGGGCATGGAAGGCCCGGCCGATAGCAACACCGCTCCCATTCCCAACGGCATGGTCTGGAACATGGTCTATGACCGCAACGCGCCGCCCGGCACGCTGCCGGAAATCGATCATGATATCCTGTGGAGCCGATTGGAATTTTTTCTCAAGGAGCTGCTGCCCGTGGCCGAGGAAGCCGGCGTGCGCCTGGCAGCCCATCCGGACGATCCGCCGATGCCGTGGGTGAGGGGACAACCGCGGCTGGTCTATCAGCCGCACATGTTCCAGCGGCTCATCGAACTCGTTCCGAGCCGCAGCAACGCGCTCGAATTCTGCCTCGGCACCATGGCTGAGATGACCGAGGGCGACATTTATGAAACCACCGACCGCCACAGCCGCCAGGGCGACATTGGTTACATCCATTTCCGCAACGTGCGCGGCAAGGCACCGCATTACACCGAGACGTTCATCGACGAGGGCGACATCGACATGCGCCGCATCATGGAAATCCTGCACCGTAACGGCTACGACGGAGTGCTCATTCCGGACCATGCACCGCAGATGACTTGCGATGCGCCGTGGCACTCCGGCATGGCCCATGCCATGGGTTACATGAAGGCATTGATGGACATGATGGCCGCGACGCTGGAACCGGACCGGCTGCCGTGAGGGAATTATAATTTCCCCACGCGACTCCGGGACGGCTCAGTTCCGGGAAACCGCGGCACGCAGGAAGATTCGGCCCAGTTCCCCGCTGGCGGTGGCGGTCACGGTAGTTGTGCCATCAACGGTTTCCGCCGCAAAACCGACGGTGGGTCCGCCTTCAGGACCGCCGCCGTTACGATACCAATCGATCAGGTCCGGCGACCATTCATAGAAACCGCTGAGATCGGTGGGCATCTCCGGGTTTCGCGGATGAGTGAAGGTGGAGGTGGGACCATCGCTGGCGAGATTTGCCGGCCCGGCGCTGAACTCGTCCGGGAAGGTGCCGAACCAGGCTTCAAGCCCGTTGGGGATACCATCGCTGTCGGGATCGTCATTGAATCCGGTGAGCGCGCCCACATCGAAGCCGGCGATCCAGTCGTCGAAGGTGATTCCCGGGCCGGGGATGGATTGGATTTGGAGGCCGTTCGCCGCATGGTTGAGGAGGTAGCGGTTGAGGGCATTGCCGGTGAGCGCGTCATTCGGAAACAGTTGGTCGAGATTGAAGCGGAGCGCCGCCTCCGTCCGGTTCGGCACGTTGCCGGTGTAATAGCTTTGCAGCAAGGTGAGCGCCGCGCCGGAATCGATGGTGAAGGTGACATCAACCGGTGATGGCAAGATGATGCTGCCTGTGTTGGCGCCTGAAAATTCGAAGTGGCTGCCGACAAAGGCATGATTGATGTCATTCGGTCCATGATAGAAGAGATCCGCTCCCGTGATCGTGGGGTCAGGCACATCGAGTAGATAGGCGTGAAGCTGGAAGTCCTTGTTGTCGTGATCGCGTAACGCGGTGATTTGGAAGCTGAAGGTAAATGCGGTGGGTGTCTCTCCGGTCGGTAGAGTGGGAAGTGCATAGCGATAGATCACATTGCGGTCCTCGCGGTTCTTTTCCACATCCGATCCCGTGCAGCCGACCGTGGTGCCGTTGTCCCCAACGTAATAGCCGGGGGCCGGTGCGTTTATCTGACTGCGGCCGACGATGCCATCGACCGAGACGAGCGTCGCGGCGGTCACGGTTGGATCGACGATTGAGTCGTCCACTGTGAGAACCAGCTGTGCGGAGTTCGATAGAGCGCCATCCACGGCGGACAGCTCGAACACGTAGCTGCCGTTTTCAAGGACCTCAACCGTGGTCGTCGGCGAGGTCGCATCGGCAATGGTCGCGGTGGGGCCGCTGAGTTGCGACCATTGGTAGCTGATGGGCCCGCTGCCGTAGCTGTAAGCGGTGACGTTGAGCGGGAAGGCGAAGGATGGTGGGATGGTGCCGCCCTCGCCGACGGAAAGGAGGATGCCCTGCGCTCGTTTGGCGAGCTGATCGAGGTAGAGCGATGCGGGTTCGAGCGTCTCGCCCATGCCGACGCCTTCGACGTGATCGGCGGGCGAGGTGTTGCCGCCCGTAGGGGTCGAAACACTGGAGCGGGTGCCGCTGGTGCCTATCACGTAGCCGTAGCGGGCCTGCTCACTGCGGACGATCTCCGCGCCGCGGGTGCCGCTGCCGCTGGTATTCCAATACACGCCGTGGGCGGAGGTGAGTCCGTGGGCAATGGTCCCGATACTGGTCCGGTGGTGGGCGGTGTAGAAACTGTTGAATGCGTGGCACTGGTCGAACAGGTTCGAGTGGGTGAAATGCATGTGGTGGTCGCTGCCCGATCCGCCGGTGGTGTAGCTGCCGGTGGAGCCGGTGGAGCGCTGGGTTTCACGATCCTCGCAGCGCAGGAAGACATTGCCGGAGGTGCCCGCGTGGGACAGGACGATGCCGTGGCGCGCAAAATCCGCCACGCTGTCCTGGATCATATTGTCGTGGCTGCTTTGGATCCGGAACATGTAGCCGTTGCCGCCGCCCCCACCGTATTGCGAACGCCGCATCGCGCAATCGGCCACCGTCACCCGGAAGCTGCGGAGCAGGCTGATCCCGTTGGAAAGGATGTGGCAGGTGGTGGTGTTGCCAGCGGCCTGGAAGCTTTCGACCCCGGTGATCCATGAATCGTAGCAGTCCTGCATTGAGAGCGCCCAACTGGCGTGGACTTCGTAGGCGGCGGTGCCGGGCGTCGTGTAGGCACCCTCGGCGAATGTGCTGCCCGGGTGCTGCACGTTGCCGATGGAGAGATCTTCAATGCCCACGCCGGTGAGATGACCGCTCATGGTTCGCACCAGGGCGTTGTCGCGTGGTTTCATGGTGTAGCGTGTGGGCGAATCCACCTCGATCCAGCCTTCGACGGTATCCACCGCCGTGACTTCCCGGAGATACTGCGCCGGGGCGGGGACGGTGTCTGGCGCGGTCCACCAAGTGCCTTGGTTGTGCTCGTCGATCCAATCCTGGGTGAAGGTCCATTCCAACCTCACCACGTCGCCCACATCAAACGCCGAGGCATCCGCCACCGGGATGCGGCGGGTCGGGTTGTCGAGATCGGCGGTGATGGCGACCGGATCACCCAGGGTGGTGGATGGTGGCGCGATTCGGATGATCGCCTTCGCGCGCATCAGATAAGAGGTATTCAAAACGAAGGTCTGCCCCACCCCGGCACCGCGCAGCACAATGTTGGAGGAGGAAATCTGCAGGGCATGGTTGTTGCCGCCCTGTGGCTCGACGAGATAGGTGCCCGCTGGTAGCAAGACCACTCCTCCGCCAGCGAGGGCCGCCGCGTCGATCGCCGCCTGGATCGCGGCGGTGCTGTCGCTGGCGCCGGTGGGGTCGGCTCCGTAGCTGGCGGCCGCATCGAAGACCGGCCCGGCGACTTCCGGAACCGGCTCCCCGCCGCGGCGGTATCCGGCGTAGGAAAAATCCTGGATCAGCTTGTCGCTGGTGAACGATGCGGAGTCCGGCGGCGTCCAGTTTTCCGGATACAGGCTCGGCCACCAGGCCAGACACGGCAGCAGGCCGGCAGAAACGATGGCGAGCAAGGTGAGCTGGAAGCGGATTTTTGCGGAGCGAGGACGCATGATGGGGATTTTATGGAATCTGCAGCAAAATGGCGGTCGGGCAAGAGGCCCGCCGCCACATGGGGATGTTCGAAAACGAAAGCGTTTTTATGCCCGGCGGCGGCGCAGGAGGGCGAGCAACCCGAGACCACCGAGCAGCGCGGCGCGGGGCTCGGGGATGGGAGAGACAAGTGCGCCTTCATCAACATTCCAGTTGTCGATAAGATAGTTAGGCGTGGGGCCATTGAAACTTCTGGCTGCCGAGTAATAGCCGCCGGCCACGCTGGTGAAGGTTCCGGTTCCCACATAAGTCGATCCGCTAGCGGTCAAATCCCGGATCCAGACATCGTAGGAATTGTCAGCGAGCGAGCGGTTGGCGTAATTGACGGTTGCCCCGGAATCGTTCAACACCATGCTCAGCTCGTAAGCGGTGTTGAGCGTGAAGAATCCACTGCCAAAGCCGGTTGTTGCGTTCAATCCACCAATCGATCCATTGGTAAGGCTGGCAGAGAAAACCCGGTCGGTAGAACCCAACACCTGGCTTTCGTTCGAGCTGGTGGCAAAGCCAATATTGATTCCCTGATCATTCACCGCGATGAAATCGAGCGAAAAGGTCACCACCTGGCCTGCTGCGATGTTGGTGGTGTGAACCATCGAGCTGTAGCCGTTTGTCGTTGCTGACGATGTATCCCTGAAGTCGGCATAACGGTTCGATGTTCCAAATCCATCACCGCCTTGGACAGTTACGCTACCTCCATTGGCGCTACTCCTGGCGTTCCAGTTGGTTGTCGTATTGATCGCAGTTCCGACGTTGTAGGTGTCAAAGGTGTCACTCAATATGTTCGCCGCATTCGCAGGCAAACATGCGCAGGCGAGGAGGATGGCGGTGTGGAGCAAGGGATGGTATTTGGTTTTCATAGTGAATGGGGGGCTCGGGTCAGTGCCAGGATGTTGTTTTTTCAGGGGGCGGCGGAAGGAGCCCTGGCGGCCGGGATTGGAGTGGGGCAAGAAGGACATTTTCATTATGACGGGAGATCGGAATGGGCCTTGGGGGCGTGCTTTCGTGAGTTTGCGTTGAAAACGACGCACCATTGCTTCGTGCACGAACGTGCTGCAAATTCCAAGTTTCTCGACAACCGGCCCAGAATCCGTCACGTTTTTGGCGATGTCTTCGCTGAAAACCACCACCGTGACCGAGCAGGCCGCGGCGCACCTGCGCGAGGAACTGCGGAAGGGACGCTGGACCGGCCTGATGCCGGGCCGGCGCACGCTCGCCCGTGAACTCGGGGTGAGTCACAACACGGTGCAGGAAGCACTGAACCTGCTGGAAGCGGAGAACATCCTGCTGCCGCAGGGCATCGGTCGCCGCAGGCGGATTGCGGATTCCAAGCCTCGCGCCGCTCCCGCGTTGCGGGTCGGCATCCTGCTCTACGAGCTGGCGGACCGGAAGCTCGACTACACCGTCGATCTCCGCCACGAGCTTGAGGCGGCCGGTCACATCGCCATGTTCGCCCCCAAGGGACTGGTGGATCTGGGGATGAACGTGCAGCGGGTGGCGAATCTTGTTGGCCAAACGGCGGCGGATGCCTGGGTGGTCTGCTCGGCATCGCGGGAAGTGCTGGAGTGGTTCGCGGGACGGGAGCTGCCAGCCTTCGCGCTGTTTGGCCGGCGGCGGGGTGTGTGGATAGCCGGAACCGGGCCGGACAAACTGGCGGCGCAGAACGAATCGCTGCAACGCTTGGTCGGGCTGGGCCACCGGCGGATCGTGATGTTGGCGCGCGAGGAGCGCCGGAAGCCGGTTCCGGGGCAGGCCGAGCAGGCTTTTCTCGATCAACTGGCGGCATTGGGCATCCCAACCGGCCCGTATAACCTGCCGGATTGGGAGGATCACCCCGAAGGACTGCGCAACTGCCTCAGTGAGTTGTTCCGTCACACTCCTCCCACCGCGCTGATCGTGCAGGTGGCGCCGGTTTTCATCGCCGTCCAGCAATACCTCGCCAACCGCGGCATCGTGGCACCGCGGGACGTGTCATTGATTTGCGGTGATCACGACGACGCGTTCGCCTGGTGCCATCCGTCGATCTCCCACATCCGTTGGGACAGCGGGACCATCCCCCGCAGGATCACGCGGTGGGTCGATCGTGTCGCCCATGGCAAGGACGACCGCCGGCAGACCTTTACCAAAGCGGAATACGTGCATGGCGGCACGGTCGGGCCGGTTCCGATGCCGGCTCAACGATGATTTCCACAGATTACCGGACAGATGAAGGCGGCTGCCATGGCACGGCCCCGCCGCGCTGGATGTGCCGACGCAGGGCGGCACCGAGATCGTTGACGAGTTTCTTGTTTTCCGAGGCGAGATCGGTCGTCTCGCGCGGGTCGTGTTTCAAATCATACAACTCCAGTGGAGCGAAGGGCGAATTGCGCATGAGTTTCCAATCGCCGCGGACGATCGCCTCGTAGCTTTTCCCCTGATGCACCGGCCCGCCCTCGCGGCGGACGAAGTATAATTCGCGGGGCTCCGCGATGGTGCCGCCGCGCAGGACCGGCACGAGGCTCACGGCATCGAGACTGGGCGACGGCGTGCCGCCGGCGAGTTCGATGAAGGTGGGGAACAGGTCGAAGACCAGCCCGGCGTGATCGCTGCGTCCGCCGGGTTGGATTTCCGCCGGCCAGCGGACCATGAAGGGCACGCGCAGGCCGCCATCGTAGTGTTCCTGCTTGCCGCCGCGCCACGGGTCGTTGTTCTGCGCGTGCGGCAGCGAGCCGCCGTTGTCCGCGGTGAAAACGACCACGGTGTCGCGTGCGAGGCCGGTTTCCTCCAGCACGCCGAGCACACGGCCGATGCTGTGGTCGAGGTGTTCGACGAAAGCCACATTTCTCGCGCGCACTTCACTCAACTCCGGCGCACGGGCTTTCACTTTCGCGAGCCATTCCTTCGGCGGCTGGATCGGGAAATGCGGCGCATTGTAGGCGAGGTAGAGGAAAAAGGGGTCATCTTTCTTCGTGGCGCGTTCGCGCAGGTAATCGCCGGCCCAGTCCGAAAACAGGTCGGTGGCATGACCCTCGGGATCGATCACCTCATGGTCGCGGCGCATGTAGTTTTTGCCATGGCGCGTGTGCCCGGTATAACTGTCCATCATGTCGCCGAGGAAGCCGTGGAAGAAATCGAAGCCGCGCTCGTTCGGCAGGTTCGGCGACTCCAGGCCGAGGTGCCACTTGCCGATGAGCGCGGCGTGGTAGCCGGATTTTCTCAATTCGTCCGCCAGCGTCGGCACGCCGGGCGCGAAATAACCCCACGAGCTTTCCGGCTGGGTGCGGATCACGCCCGGCACGCCCGCGCGGTCGGGATAGAGGCCGGTCAAAAGCGCCGCGCGGGTGGGCGAGCACACCGTGCAGTTCGAGCGCATGGTGGTGAACAGCATCCCTTCGGTGCCGATGCTGTCGATGTTCGGTGTGAGAACATCGGACGCATGGTAAGCGGACACGTCGCCGTAGCCATGATCGTCGGTGAGGATGATCAGGAAGTTCGGGCGAGGTGCGGCCACCAGGTTGGTGACGAGAAGAAGAGGGATGAGGAGATGTTTCATGGAGGCAGGCCATGGATACGGACGATCGTCGTCCATGTTGCTTGGAAATCCGATCCGGGACGCATATGCGCGAAACGCGCGTCCTTGAAACGAGGCGCCCCCACTCCCGCGGACGGGGTGGGGGCATGGCGGAGCGGACGGGGCTCGAACCCGCGACCTCCAACGTGACAGGCTGGCGCTCTAACCAACTGAGCTACCGCTCCATACCCTTTCGGGTGGCGCGGACGCTAGGAAGAGCCCCCCGGCCGCGCAACACCTTTTTTAGGCAAATTGTGGAAATTTTCCTCATCCGAGCGCCTCGACGGCGGCATCCAGACCGGGCAGATCCTCGACCGATAGCACTTCCAGGTCCTTGTCGATTTTGCCGATCAGCCCGGCGATCACCTTGCCGGGACCGAGTTCGAGAAACCGGCGGTGGCCCATGGCGATGAGCTGCTGGATGGAGGCGGTCCAGCGGACCGAGCCGGTAACCTGTTGTTCGAGCATCGTGCGGATTTCCGCGGCTTCCGAGACGGGTGTGGCGGCGTAGTTGCAGATCACCGGGATGGAGGGCGTGGCGAAATCGAGCGCGGCGAGTTCGGCAGCCAGCTTGTCCTGCGCGCTCTGCATCAGTCGCGAGTGGTAGGCGCCGGCGACGTTGAGTTTGATCGCGCGGCGGATGCCGAAGTCCTTGGCCTTGGCGACCGCGGCGTCGATGCCCGCGACGGTGCCGGAGAGCACGATCTGGCCCGGTGCGTTGTAGTTGGCCACGTCCACATCCGCCTCGGCGGCGAGCGCGCGCACCTGGTCCTCTTCGCCGCCGATCAGCGCGGCCATCGAGCCTTCGGTGGCATTGCAGGCCTCTTCCATGAACGCGCCGCGCTTGCCGACGATCTTGAGTCCGTCCTCGAACGAGAACGTCCCGGCCGCGGCGTGGGCGGTGAATTCACCGAGCGAAAGCCCGGCGGCGGCCACCGGTATCAGGTCCGGCAAGCGCTCGCGGATCAATGTCTGCGCCATCAGCCCGTGCAGATAAAGCGCCGGTTGGCAACGCGAGGTCTTGGTCAGTTCCTCGTCGGGCCCTTCGAACATGATGTGCGAAATCGGGAAACCGAGCGCCTCATCCGCCTTCACTGCCATTTCGCGTGCGGTGGCGGAATGTGCCGCGAAGTCCTTGCCCATGCCCACTTTCTGGGCGCCCTGTCCGGAAAACAATAATACGATGTCACTCATGTCGGAGGCTCTGTAAGGAATGCGATCCGGACTGCAAAGTGGAAATCCCCTCACGCACCCACACTCGGATCGTAATCCTTCGGCGCGCGGATGATTTTTTCCACGGCGTGCTTGGTGACGAGGTTTCCGCGCGATCCGCGGCCCTTGACGCCGAATTCGGCGAAATGCAGCGGACGGATCAGGTTGCGCATGCGCAGCGCGGGCTTGAGGTGGACGAGCAGCATCTGCGCGGCGCTTTCCTCCTCGGATTTGTGCACGGCGAAATACAGCACGCGGGTGCCGGCCTTGCCGGGGGTGAGGTCGTATTCCTTGTCGCGCGTGATGCCGCCGACGGTGAAACGCTTCGCCAAAATCGGGCCGTCGCGGCCGTCGCGGTAGATCATCGAGTAAATCAAATCCTCGTCCTTGCGGAACACGGCGACGCGCAGAGGTCGCTGGCCGACGAAGACTTTTTCCGCCACCTTCATCACGCGCATCTTGCCGTCCTGGGTGAAGGAAATGATATCATCGATGGTCGAGCATTTCTCGACCGGCTCGCCGTCCTTCTTGAGACCGTAGCCGGCGAAGCCGTTCCTGGAATCGAGATACAACGTTTCGGTGGCGGCGATGACCTGGGTGCGGTCCACGCGGTCGAACGAGGCGATCTCGGTTTTGCGCTCGCGGCCCTTGCCGTATTTTTTACCGAGTTCCTCGAACCACCTGATGGTGAACTTCGTCAGGTTGCGGAGGTTCTTCTCGGTTTCGTCGATGGCTTTTTCGAGCGCCTTGATTTCCTCGTCGGCCTTGAACGAGTCATATTTCGAGATGCGTTTGATCTTGATCTCGGTGAGGCGGACGATGTCGTCCTCGGTGACCTCGCGCTTGAGGAGTTTCTTGAAAGGCTTCAAGCCGTCGTCGATCGCCTTGATGACCGCCTCCCAGGTTTCGCACTCCTCGATGTCGCGGTAGATGCGGTTTTCGATGAAGATCTTCTCGAGCGAGCTGAAGTGCCACTTTTCGGCGAGTTCGCCGAGTTTGATTTCGAGTTCGAGCTTGAGCAGCTCGCGCGTCTGCTCGACGCAGCGTTTGAGGATTTCGGAAACCCCGAGGAACTGCGGTTTGCCTTCGACGATGACGCAGGCGTTGGGCGAGATCGTCAGCTCGCAATCGGAGAAGGCGAAGAGCGCGTCGCGTGTCGTATCAGGATCGGCTCCGGCGGGCAGGTGGACGAGGATGTCGGCGGTGGCGGCGGTGTTGTCCTCGATTTTCTGGATCTTGATTTTTCCTTTCTCGCCGGCGGCGACGATCGAATCCATCAACGCGCCGGTGGTGGTGCCGAAGGGGATTTCGGTGATGCGCAGCAGGCCTTTTTTCTCGACGGAAATGCGGGCGCGCACCCGGACCTTGCCGCCGCGCAGGCCGTCCTTGTAGTCGCTGGCATCCATGATGCCGCCGGTGGGGAAGTCCGGGAGCAAGGTGAACGGTTCCTTTCTCAGCACCGCGATGGATGCCTCGACCAGTTCGTTGAAATTGTGCGGCAGCACCTTGCAGGCTAGGCCGACCGCGATGCCTTCGACGCCCTGGGCGAGCAGCAGAGGGAATTTCACCGGCAGGGTGTCCGGTTCCTTACGACGACCATCGTAACTGGGCAGCCACTTGGTGGTCTTCGGGTTGAAGACGACTTCCTTGGCGAACTTGGTGAGCCGCGCCTCGATGTAGCGCGGGGCGGCCGCGCCGTCGCCGGTGAGCGTGTTGCCCCAGTTGCCCTGGGTATCGATGAGCAGTTCCTTCTGCCCGAGCTGCACGATGGCGGCGCTGATCGACATGTCGCCGTGCGGGTGGTAATTCATCGTGTTGCCCACGATGCCGGCGACCTTGTTGTAGCGGCCGTCGTCGATTTCATCCATCGCGTGGAGAATGCGGCGCTGCACGGGTTTGAGACCGTCGTAAAGATGCGGCACGGCCCGTTCGAGGATCACGTAGGAGGCGTAATCGAGGAAATAATCCGAATACATCGCGCCGAGCGAGGCGTGTTGGTCGGGGTCGTGCGTCATGGGCGGCGGATGCTTAGCGGCCGGGCGCTGGGGGTGCAAGCGCGGGTTGGAAACTGGCGGCTTTACCCGGCGGCGGGCTGAGCGACAGGCATGAAAAAACCGCGGCCCGGCGAAGCGGACCGCGGTCGTGGGGAGCTACTTGGCACCCGTGAGCTTATTCTTCAGGAGCGGGGGGCGGACCATCAGGGCCGGGGCCGGGACCATGCGGGCCGCGGCGGCCGCCGGGTCTTCCGGGCCTGCGGGGCGGCTTGGGCATGGCTTCGCGTTCTTCTGGACTGAGCTTGCCGTCGCCGTCCTTGTCGAATTTCTTGAGCATCTCGGCCCTGCGTGCTTCACGCGCCTTTTCGCGTTCCTCGTGGCTGAGTTTGCCGTCCTTGTCGGTGTCGTATTTTTCGAGCATTTCCTTGCGGCGCTCTTCCATGCGTGCCTGATGGGCCTCGCGCATGGCCTTGCGTTCCTCGTCGGATAGCTGCCCGTCGCCGTCCTTGTCGAATTGCTTGAGCATTTCGGGTGGCGGGCCGGGGCGGCCCTCGCGTTTCGGTTTGTCCTGTGCCTGGACGACCATGCAGGAGCCGGCGAGGACACACAGTGCGATCATTGATTTGGTTTTCATGATTGGTTGGTGGTTTGGTTTGTTTCTCAGAGGCCGTGCCGAGGTCTCATGCCGGAATAAACCGGTGTAAGGTGGAAAGGTTGCGGGGGAAAATCATGGAATGAGTTGCCACTCCGGGCGCGGCCGTCTTGGATTCCGCGTCACATGGCCCGCACGACGCAGTCTCCGGCATCCGGCAAAACAATGGTGTTCGCCCGGCGGACGTTCAGCACGCTGCTGCTTTGGGCGGTGGTGGCTGCGGTATTCGTGAGCCACTGGGCATGGGCATACCTTGGTCTGGTTTCGTTGCTCGCAGTGCTCTCATCCATCGAGTATTTCCGGATGCTGAAAGCGGCGAAGGTGGCTTGTTTTCCCGGTTTCGGAGTCGCGCTGGCTGCCGGCTACTCTGTGGGGTTGCAATGGTTTCAACTGCGCGGCGGGCATCCTCCGGCATGGTTCGACGCATTGGCGGTATTCATCGCGCTGGCCGGTGCGTTCACCTTGCAGCTGCGCCGACCCATCCGCGGCCTTGAATCACTGCAAGGGGTGGCCTTCACCGTGCTGGGTTTTGTTTACATCGCGGTGTTCTTCCATTTCGCCGCGCGAGTGTTGTTCATCACGCCGGATGCGTTCGCGAATCCCGGCAGGGTGGGGGAACTTGGCGCGCTGTTGCTGTTGTGGCTGCTGGCGGTGACCAAGTTCACGGACATGGGCGCTTACATCACAGGCTCTCTGGTCGGACGGCACAAGATGATCCCGCATGTGAGCCCTGCGAAGACATGGGAGGGTTTCGCGGGCGCGTTCGCATTCGCACAACTCGCCGCGTGCGGACTGCCGCTGATCTTTCCTCCGCTGCTGGCGGTGCTTGGCGGTTGGGGCCATGCCATCGCACTGGGCTTCATTCTCGCGCTGCTCGCGGTGGTCGGCGATCTGGCCGAGAGCATCGTGAAACGCGCGCTCGATGCCAAGGATTCCGGGCGCATGCTGCCGGGCATCGGCGGGGCGCTCGATCTCATCGACAGCGTCTGCTTCACCGCACCGGCGCTTTATTTTTATCTGCAATGGATTCACCCGGCCGCATGACCCCGCCACGCAAGCACCGTGTCGTCCTGCTCGGGTCCACCGGCTCGATCGGAACGTCCACACTCAAGGTGGCCCGCGAACTGCCGGAGCGCATCGAAATCGTCGGGCTGGCTGCCGGTTCGAATGCCGGGGCGTTGGCGGCACAGGCGCGTGAAACGGGCTGCCGGCACGTGGCCATCCACGATGAATCCAAGGCCGGCGAACTGCGCGCGCTGCTGCCCCGGGATGTCACAGTGCATGCCGGGGCCGCAGGGCTCGATGAAATCGCCTCCCTCGCAGAGGCCGACATCGTGCTGGTCGCCATCGTCGGCACCGCAGGCTTGCATCCCGCGCTGGCCGCCATCGAGGCCGGCAAGGACCTCGCCATCGCGTCCAAGGAAATCCTCGTGATGGCCGGCGAGGTGATCACCGCCGCCGCGGAACGCAAGGGTGTGGAACTGCTGCCGGTGGACAGCGAACACAACGCGATCTTCCAGTGTCTCGACGGCCATCGAGGCGGTGCGGGCGAGGTTTCACGGCTCGTTCTAACAGCCTCCGGCGGGCCGTTCCGGAAACTGCCGTCGGAGCAATTGAAAGACGTCACGCCCGAGCAAGCGCTCAACCATCCCACCTGGGACATGGGCCCCAAGATCACCATCGATTCCGCCACGCTGTTCAACAAGGGCCTGGAAATGATCGAGGCCCGCTGGCTCTTCGGCATCGGAATGGGAAAGATCGACGTGGTCATCCATCCGCAGAGCATCATCCACTCGATGGTCGAGTTCATCGACGGCTCGGTGCTCGCGCAACTGAGCCGCACCGACATGTGTTTCCCGATCCAGTACGCGCTCACCTGGCCGGAACGGGTGAAGGGCGGACTGCAACCGCTGGATTTCGCGGCCTTGGCGAAACTCGAATTCGAGCAGCCGCGACATGCCGATTTCCCCGCGCTCAAGCTGGCACGTGAAGCGGGCCTCGTCGGCGGCACGCTACCGGCCGTCCTCAACGCCGCCAACGAGGTGGCGGTCGATGCCTTCCGCGCCGGCCGGATCGCTTTTCCGGGCATCTGGCAATGTGTCGCGGCGGTGATGGAAGCGCACGAAGTCCGGCCGTCATCCACGCTTGAAGCGGTGGTGGCCGCGGACGAATGGGCGCGGCGCAAAGCGGCTGGATATTGCGGGTTTGTCGATTGATTTCAAAATGAGGATTTGCCCGGAGCGCGAATGCGTGCTTTGAATGTTGCTGATGAAAAAGCCATTCCTCCCCTGTCCATCGGCATGTCTCGCCATCGTTGCAGCGACCGTGCTGCCGCTTTCCGCCCAATCCGCCGCCCAGCAGGCGGAGACGTTGTACCGCCAGGGACTGGCGGCCGAGAAATCGGGCAATCCGGAAGCCGCGCGCAAGGCATACACTGCGGCGCTTCAGGCCAATCCCCGCCATGCCCACGCGCGCTACAGCCTCGGTCAGTTGAAGATCAACTCCGGCTCCATCGCCGCGAAGGGCCGGGAAGCGAAATTCGGCGCGGTCGAGGTTCCGGAATACAAGCTCGACGAGGCGTCGTTGAGCGATGCACTGGCCGCGTTGCAACAAATCGTGCGGACCGAGAGCAAAGGCGAGGTGACGCCGAATTTCATCGTTCAGGATCCGAAAAACACGCTCGCGGAAGCGAAGATCACGCTGGTGCTGCAAAAAGTGCCGGCCAAGGCGGTGTTGCATTATGTGCTCGAGCAAACCGGAGCCAAGGCCCGCCATGACGAACACGCTATCGTGATCACGCCGCGCTGATCGATTTGTATCGCTTTTCCGGCGGCTTTCAATATTCCCCCTTCTGGAACGCATCCGCATCGGTGGGCACGGCGATGGTTTCCAGCCAGGCATCCAGCGCGTCCAACAGGCGCAACAGTCCGTCGCACCAGCGGCCGTGTTTCCAATGCTCCGCGGCGAGACTCAACAAATGCTCGCGGGCATCCTCGTCGAGGAACACCTCCAGCCCGTAGCCTGTGACGAGCGCCGCCTCGCCGCGCTGCGGATCGAGCGCGATGAGCAGCGCGTGGTTTTCGAAGCCGCGCCGGCTGTGGCCTGCGAGGTTGGCGCTGTTGAAGAGCCAGTAGGCATGCGTGGCGAACGGATGCTCCGCCGCGAAATGGTGCAGAACCACCTGCGGCACGAGCTGCGGGAACCGTTTCACAATCCCGTCCAGTCGTTTTTTCAACAGCCGGATTTCGTCGGCACCCAGCAGGCCGGCGGTGTCGGTGACCCAAGGTGCGAGCCGCGGAGCCGCGCCCAGCAGCGCGCAGGCTTTCGGAAAACTCAGCTTGCACTGCGGGCACTCGGGAGCGCCCGCCGCGACCGGTGTCCTGCAATACGGACATGGCGCGCCGCCGGTCATCTCATGCTCTTCCGTGGAAACCGCAGCCTTCACTGAAAACGTCGTAACGCCCGGTGCTTTGTTTCCAAAGCGGAAAAACAAAAGAGGCGGCCGAAGCCGCCTCCCGTTCCATCACGGATGATGGTCGCACTGGATTACCAGGCGCTTTGTTTCACATAGATCACATCGAACGGCCGCAGGTAGAACGGCGTGTTATTGAAGCCGCTGAGCGTATCGTTCATGTTGAGCACGTAGCGCTGGGTGCGGCCTTTTTCGTTGCGCACCACGATGACCTGCTTGGGATTGGCGAACTTGGTGAAACCGCCGGTTTCCATCACCGCTTCAAGCGCGGTCATCGGACGGTCGAGCGGCACCTTGCCGGGATTCACCACCTCGCCGGAAACATAAACGCTGGCCGCGGCGGTCTCCAGGCCGACCACCACGGTGGGGTCCTGGAGGTGGGGCTGATAGAGCGAGGTGAGCTGGGCCTGGAAACTGGTGATGGTTTTGCCGGCGGCGCTGACGTCGCCGACGGTCGGCAGGCTGACCTTGCCGTTCGGCTGGATTTTCTGCTTGGTGTTCATCTCGGGCGCGCCGGAGAAGGTGACGTTGATCACGTCGCCGGGAGCGAGGGCGCCGGTCGGCCGCGCGGCCGCGGCGGAGGCGGGGATCGGCTCGGCGGAGCCGCCGGTTTCGCAGCCGGTCAGGCCGAGCAGCGAGATGATACATGCCAATCCTGCGGCGAGAAACGCGCCCGGCACGGATGAAGTCGATTCAGTGTTGGTTTTCATGGTGTTGGTGGGGTTGAGAATGAACGAATCGAGGA
>DATISV010000272.1:0-4574 GCA_035468505.1 Luteolibacter sp.
CAGGGAAACCAAGGGCCTGCCCGAGGACATGGTGCGTGCCGCGGGCGAGCAGGCATTGCGCATCCCGATGAAGCCCGGCGGCACCCGCAGCCTCAACCTGTCCACCGCCGTCGCCATCGTGCTCTACGAAGCCGTGCGCCGGCAGAGTCCGGACTGGTGACCGCCGCCACGACTTTCCGCGAGTTTGGAAAAATCCAATTTCGGGGTTGTCATTCTCTTGGGGATGGAAATAGTCAAGTTGCCTTGAATGATTTCACCCCATCCACTGTGGCTGCAGGTGGCATGAAAAACGCTGGTGACGGACCGGCGGCAGGCGCTTCCCCGATCCGTTCATCCACCCCGTTCACCCCCACAACCAAATGATCCATCGCAACGACGAGTCGCAATGCGCGCTCTTTGACGAAACCGGTCGTGACCCATCCGCAACGAAACGCCGCAAGGCCGCCAACGGCGCGCCAAGGCCGGAGGATTTCGGACTCACCGCCCCGTCCCAACTGGTCAAGAACTACGTGCTCGACACCAACGTGCTGCTGCACGATCCGGCGTCGCTCGAGCGCTTCAAGGAAAACCACCTGTGCATCCCGGCGGACGTGCTGGCGGAACTCGACAAGTTCAAGAGCGAGCAGACCGAGCGCGGTGCCAACGCGCGCCGCGTGCACCGCCGGCTCAACGAGATGTTTTCCAGCGCCGCGCGAGTCACCCGCGGCGTTTCCAACGGCCACGGCGGCACGGTGCGCATGGTGATCTACGATCCCGCCGTCTGCCCGAAAAACTCCGAGGCGCTCAACCGCTTCCACCGCATTTTCCCCGACCGCGAGCGGGTGGACCACCGCATCCTCGCCGCCTGCCTGATGCTGATGCAGCACAATTCCGCGCCGGTCGTGCTGGTCACCAAGGACATCAACATGCAGCTCAAGGCCCGCGCCGTGGGCATCGACTGCCAGGACTACCTCAACGACAAGGTGGACGCGCGCGAGGTGTCCAACTACGAGGTTCGTCGTATCGAGGTCGATCCGGGCGAACTCCAGCGCTTCGCCAGCAGCGGCATGATCGAACTCGACGAGACCCGCATGAGCGGCGTGGCAATCAATGAATACGTCCTGTTGGGAACGGGCGAGAAACAGACGATTCCCGCGCGGCTCGCGGCCGACGGACGCTTCGTGCGTCTCAATTTCCCCGAGGCGCTCAAGATTCCCGACGGCCAGTCGCTCAAGCCTCTCAACCTCGGCCAGCGCTGCCTGATCGACGCCTTGTTGAATCCGGAAATCTCGCTCGTCACCTGCTACGGCCACGCCGGCACCGGCAAGACGCTCGTCGCCGTGGCCGCCGGATTGCACGAGATGTTCAACCGCCGCTACAACGGCATCACCGTGAGCCGTCCGGTTGTTGCGATGGGCGAACAACTCGGTTTCCTGCCCGGCTCGCTCGATGAGAAAATGCGCCCGTGGCTGCAACCGATTCACGACGCGCTCGATCTTCTCATGCGGCCGTCCACGCCGCTCGGCCCGCGCCGCAAGCAGCAGAAGGCGGCCAATTCCGCGTTGCCCGTGAAGAAACCCTACGAGGCGCTGATGGAGCAGGGGATACTGGAAATCGAGGCGCTTTGTTATATCCGCGGGCGCTCGATTCCGAACCGCTTCTTCATCCTCGACGAGGCCCAACAGCTCACGCCGCAGGAGGCGAAAACCATCGTCACCCGCATGTCGCGAGACTCGAAGTTGGTATTGGTGGGCGACCCCGCTCAGATCGACAATCCCTACGTGGACAGCCGCAGCAACGGTCTCGTTTACACCCGCAACCGCCTCAAGGGGCAGCCGTTCGTCGCCCACGTCGCGCTCAACCGCGGCGAACGCTCCGAACTCGCCGAAGCCGGCGCGAACCTGATGTGAGCGGACTGCGGCTGTGGAAACGCCAACGAATTGAATGTGCGTAATCCATCGGCAACGACGCGGCGCATCGGCTATGCGATTTTGAGTCCGATGATGCCTGCGACGATCAATCCAATGCATGCCAGTCGTCCGGCCGTGGCCGGATCGCCTAGAAAGACGATTCCGCAAACAACCGTGCCGACCGCTCCGATTCCGGTCCACACCGCATAGGCGGTGCCGATGGGCAGTGACTTTGCGGCGATTCCGAGCAAGGCGACGCTGATGGACAATGCAACAATCGTGCCCAGGCTCGGCCACAGGCGGGTGAATCCATCGGTGAATTTCAACCCGACGGCCCATGCGATTTCAAACAGGCCGGCGATGACAAGTAGGACCCAGGGCATGTGATATGATGAGCTTTGTCGGGGTCGTCCCCGTTTTTGGGTTGGCGCGCCGCGGTCGTCCGCGGCGGCTGCGGTCAAAGGATTTCCCTGATGAACGGCTCGCGTTGGAACATGGAGAATGCGTCCGGTTCCTCGCCGGTTCCAAGGAAGCGCGGCGGGATGCCGAGTTGGTCGTGGATGGTCACCGCGATGCCGCCTTTGCCGGAGCCGTCGAGCTTGGTGACGATGAGTCCGTCGAGCGGACTGGCCTTGTGAAACTCCTTCGCCTGTTGCAGCGCGTTGGTTCCGGTGGTGGCATCGACGACCAATAGAGTGAGATGCGGTGCGGTTTCGTCCTGCTTGGCGAGTGTGCGGCGGATTTTCCCGAGTTCCTCCATCAGGTTGTGGCGGGTGTGGATGCGGCCGGCGGTGTCGCAGAGGAGGAATTGCGCGCCTTCGGCGAGGGCTTTCTGGTGCGCGTGAAAGCAGACTGACGAGGGATCGGCGTTGGGATTTCCGGTGACGACCGGCAGGTCGAGGCGGTCGCCCCAGCGCTGGAGTTGCTCGACGGCGGCGGCGCGGAAAGTGTCGGCGGCGGCCATGACGACGGAAAACCCGCGTTTTTTGAGCCAGTGGCCGAGCTTGGCGGTGGAGGTGGTTTTGCCGGTGCCGTTCACGCCGACCACCAGGATGACAAACGGTTTGCCACCGGGGCGGGGTAGTGGCGGCGGGGAATCGACCGGCAGCTTGCCGGCGAGGTGGCGGCGGGTGGTTTCCACCACGTCTTCGGCGGAGACCTTGCGGCCGAGATCGCGCAATTCGTCGATGATGGCGGTAGTGAGTCGGATGCCGAGGTCGGAGGCGATGAGGTCCGCTTCGAGTTCGTCCCAGTCGAGTTCGGCGCGATTGGAGACCTTGTTGTACAGCGATTTGAAAAATCCGGCCATGGGTGCGCGCGCAGGGTAGTGGCGGCCGCTGACGGGGAAAGCCCAAAGAGGTGGAATGTACGTCAGATGCGGCAGCGCTTGCGGACCTTTTCGAGCAACGCGGGATCGGCCTCGAGTGTGTCGGCCACGGCTCGGATCACTTCGAGTGTGGGGCGCGAGACGTGGTGTTCCATGCCTTCGACGTCGCGGTAGATGGTGTCTTCGTCGAGTCCGAAGAGGCGGAGGAAACGGGTGAGGGTTTCGTGGCGCTCGATGATGGCTCCCGCAATGCGGTGGCCTTCCTCGGTGAGGATGGTGCCGCGGTATTTCTCGTGTTTGACGAGCCCCTCGGCATCGAGGCGGCGCAGCATGTTGGTGACACTGGCCTGCGAGATGCCGAGGTTGCGCGAGATGTCGATGGCGCGGGCGTAGCCCTTGGCCTCGATCAGATGGAGGATCTGCTCGAGGTAATCGTCCATCGCGGTCGAGCCGCTGGTGCGTCGGGAGGCCGCAGGCATGGGACGGGAAGGCTAGGGCGATTCCGCGGGATGGGAAAGCCCGCTTTTTCGATAGAGGTCGGCGTTGGAGGCCTGGAACTCGGCTTTCAGGCGCACCTTGAGTTTTGAGAGATCCACCAGCCGCCAGCCGCCGAAGGTCCATTCGCCGTCTTTGCCGTCGTGTTCGATGCCGATGAGCAGGTGCACCGCGTCGTCGGTGATCTTGAGCGTCTCGTCCTTGGGTTCGAAATAGAAGGTGCGGAGCGTGCTGTTGACGGAGCTTTGTTCGACGAGTTTGGGGTCGAGATAGAATACCGTGCCGGTTTCCCGGTCAACGAGGCGGAGGTCGGGATAGCCGCTGCGCTGGCGTCCGCCGCCGCGTGTGGGCGGGGTGCCGCAGTCGAGGCCGGGCATGGCGTCGAGACGGGCTTGCAGGCCTTCCTCGAAAAACCGTGAGGCTTCGTTGATGCGGCGGAGTTTTCTGACGGGCGAGTCGGGCGCGTTGAGTTCGCGGATGGTCCCCGTGAGTGCGTTCTCGATGGCTGCCAGAATGCGACGGTGGGCGGGCGAGTCATCCAGCGGCAGCACGCGCTTGCCCGAGCAGGCCTCGGCGACGGTGGCGAAGTCGAAGCTGCGCCCGCCGAGGTTTTCGCGCAGCAGGGATTTGACGAGCGTCGCATCCGCTTCCTGCTGTGTCGTCTGCGGATCCAGTTCCTCGCCGGCTGTGGCGAGAAACATTCCAGTCACCGCGCCCGCCAGCATCACGCCGAGACGGGTCGGAACTCTTCTTGTGGCGTATGCCAGCCGGGTTTTCACATATCCGGGAATTTCCATCGCACCCGCATTGTCAACTGCCGCAGCCTCGGTGCAACGCGAAACGGGATCCAACATTCCACACCC